>CAXUEN010000013.1:0-18967 GCA_964249945.1 uncultured Caulobacteraceae bacterium
GACCGACCACGCCAAGCGCGCATTCAAGCGCCAGCGCGACCCGGTCCGGCGCCGCGGCTGCGGCGGAGAAGCCGTGCAGGATGACGATCTGCGCCAGATGGATGTGAGCGCCGCCATAGGCCAGCGAGACCAGCAGGATGGAGACCTGCAGCACCCAGAAGCGGTAATTGCCTGCCGCCTCCCGCGGGGTCACGCCCAGCACACGCCCGGATGGGTCCAGTACGCCCGCCGGCCGTTCGTCCGGCCGGGGCTCCCGGAACCAGGCATAGGTGACGGGAAGCCCGATCAGCAGCGGCAGCAGCGCCAGCACCGGAAAGCTCATCCGCCAGCCCCAGGCCTGGATCGTGCGCTGGGCGATGAGGGGAACCACAAAGCCCGCCAGGCTCGTGCCCAGCAGCATGACGCCGAGCGCGAACCCGCGGCGACGCACGAACCACAGCGTGACCGCCCGGCTCCAGGTCAGCGGGGTCGACCCGATCCCTACCAGGGCCAGCACGCCCCAGAACAGATAGAAGCCGCCGAGGGTGGGGGGGACGAACCGGAAGGCCGCGAACAGCACGGCGAACGCCGCCAGCGAGGCCAGCGCCACCGGCCGCACGCCGAGGCGGTCCGCCAAGGCGCCATAGACGGGGCCAAGCAGTCCGGAGATAAGGCCGAAGACGGTAATCCCTCCGCTGATGACCCCGAAGCTCCAGCCCAGTTCCGCGTGGATCGGGCCCAGCAACAGCGGCAGCAGATAGAATGGGATCGGCGAGGCGCCCGTGGCCACTCCGACCAGGGCTGCGGTCAGCGGCTTGGCGCCTCGACGAAGCTCGCTCATCTGCAGATCTCCTGACACGATGGCTGGCGGGAGAATGGCCGCATACCGGCCACGACCTTGCGCCAGCGTTGCTGCGGGTGATGAAGTTGTCCAGACAAATTCTGTGCCGCCCCTCTTGCGCAGCCTCCTCTTCGTCCCCGCTACGCGTCCTGAATGGCTCGCGCCTGCGCAGGCCACGGGCGCCGATCTGGTGTGCCTGGACCTGGAGGACTCCGTCCCACCGGCCCGCAAGGACTCCGCGCGCCAGACCGCGTTGGACGTCCTCGAAAGGGGATGGGCCGGCGCGATCCGGATCAACGGCGTCGCCACCCGCGCGGGCCTGACGGACATCGTCGCCCTGTGCGACGCCGCCCCTCCGCCCGGTCGCCTGCTCGTCCCCATGGTGGAGAGCGCCCGGGACCTCGCCATCGTGCGGGCCGTGCTCGGCGAGGCCGTCGCCCTGATCCCGTTGATCGAGACTCTCGCGGGCCTTCGCGCCGCCGGCGAGATCGCCTTGGCGCCCGGCGTGGCGGCGGTCCTGTTCGGCGCCGGAGACCTGGCGGCCGAGCTGGGGGTGGCGCTGGAGTGGGAGCCGCTGCTGACCGCGCGCTCGATGCTGGCGATGGCCTGCGCCGGCGCGCGCATACCGGCGATCGACGTCCCGTTCCTCGGCCTGGAGGACGACCACGGCCTGGCCGCCGAGTGCGCACGCGCCAAGGCGCTGGGCTTCGCGGGCAAGGCCGCCATCCATCCGCGCCAAGTGGCGGCGATCAACGCCGCCTTTGGTCCCTCGGCAGAAGCGCTCGCCGAGGCGCACGACGCGCTGGCGGCGTTTCGCGCCGCTGGCGGCGCCGCGGTCCGCTTCCGCGGACGCATGTTGGAGGCGCCGATCGTCGCACGTTATCGCCGCCTCCTCGCGGCTGCAGGGGAAGACCAGGATGCGTGAAGGCTGTATCGAAGTCGCGCCCCGCCGCTTTCGCGAGACCTTCGGCCGCTACTACGAAGATTTCGTGGTCGGCGACGTCTACGAACATCGCCCCGGGCGCACCATCACCGACTACGACAACGTCCAGTTCACGCTGATGACGATGAACACCCACCCCGCGCACTTCGACTACGAGTTCGCCAAGCGTACGGAGTTCGGCAAGCCGCTGGTCTGTTCGCCCCTGACCGTCGCCCTGATGGTGGGCATGTCGGTCTCCGACGTCAGTCAGAAGGCGGTCGCCAATCTCGGCTGGCAGGACATCCGCCTGACCCACCCGCTGTTCCCCGGCGACACCCTCTACGCCGAGAGCGAGGTGGTCTCCAAGCGTGAGTCCAAGTCGCGCGAAGGCCAGGGGATCGTAACGGTGCGCAGCACCGGCAAGAACCAGGACGGCGCGGTCTGCTGCACCTTCGAGCGCACCATGCTGATCTGGAAGCGCGGCCACGGACCCATGGAGACCTGACCATGCCGAGCGCCCCGCGCCTCGTCGATCCCGAGCAGGAGCGCGCCCTGCTCGACGCGATCGACCGCTGGATCGGGCGCGAGGTGCGCCCCGTGGTGATGGAGCATGACCATGGCGACATCTACCCGGCAGCGCTTGTCGAGCAGATGAAGGCGATGGGCCTGTTCGGCGCCACGATCGACACCGATTATGGCGGCCTGGGTCTGCCGGCGCGGACCTATGTGGAGATCATCGCCCGCATCGCCTCCTACTGGATGGCGATCACCGGCATCATCAACTCCCACCTGATCATGGCCGCCGCGGTGGAGCGGTTCGGCACCGAAACGCAGAAGCAAAGCTGGCTGCCGCGCTTCGCCACCGGCGAGGTCCGTGGCGGCTTGGCGCTGACCGAGCCGGACGCCGGCACCGACCTGCAGGCGATCCGCACCACGGCTGTCCGCGACCGCGACGACTATGTGATCAACGGGACCAAGACCTGGATCACCAATGGGATCGAGGGCGGATGCTTCGCCCTGCTGGTCAAGACCGATCCCTCCGCCGAGCCCCGCTACACCGGCATGAGCCTCTTCATCGCCCCCAAGGGGCCGGGCTTCACCGTCGGCAAGAAGTTCGAGAAGATGGGCTACAAGGCCATAGACTCCGCCGAACTGGTGTTCGACGGCTACCGCGTCCCCGCCGCCAACCTGATCGGTGGGGTGGAGGGCCAGGGCTTCTTCCAGGCCACAGGCGGGCTGGAGCTCGGCCGCATCAACGTCGCCGCCCGCGGGGTCGGCCTGGCCGAAGGCGCGCTGCGCCTGGCCACCGAATACGCGCAGCTCCGCCGCACCATGGGCAAGCCCATCGCCCAGCACCAGGCGATCCAGCTGAAGCTCGGCGAAATGGTCACCCGGGCTCGCGCCTCGCGCCTGCTGACCCGCGACGCGGCGGACGCCTACGACCGAGGCGATCGCTGCGACATGGAGGCCGGGATGGCGAAGTACTTCGCTTCCGAATCCGCCGTCCGCAACGCCGAAGAGGCGATGCGGATCTTCGGCGGCTACTCCTATTCCAAGGAATACGAGATCGAGCGGTACTACCGCGACGCCCTGCTGATGTGCATCGGCGAGGGCACCAACGAGATGCAGCGCATGATCATCGCGCGCCAGTGGCTGAAGCGGAACCCGGCATGACCGGGACGCCGAACACGGGCCGTCGCGCGTGAAGCTGCCTCTGGCCGGCTACCGCATCCTGTCGGTGGAGCAGTACGGCGCCGGGCCGTACTGCACGATGCTGCTCGCGCAGCTGGGCGCCGACGTCGTCAAGATCGAGCCCCCCGGCGCCGGGGACACGGCGCGCAGCGTCGGCCCACACTTCCTTCGCCCGGGCGAGAGCGTCTACTTCCAGAGCTTCAACCTCAACAAGCGCTCCCTGACGCTCGACCTCAACACGTCTGATGGGCAGGCGGCGCTGCACCGCCTCGCCGCCGACAGCCACGTGGTGGCCAACAACCTGCGCGGAGACCTGCCGGCCAGGATCGGGCTTGATCGGGCGGGCCTGAAGGGCGCCAACCCGGCCATCGTCTGCGCCCACCTGTCCGCCTACGGACGCGACAACGAACGCGCCCGCTGGCCGGGCTACGACTACCTGATGCAGGCGGAGGCCGGCTTCATGTCTCTGACCGGCGAGCCGGAGGCGGACCCCACCCGCTTCGGCCTGTCCATGGTCGATTTCATGACCGGGACGATGCTTGCGGTCGGGCTTCTGGCCGCCCTGCTGGACGCGGAGCGCACCGGCGAGGGCCGCGACGTGGACATCGACCTGCTGTCCACCGCGGTGCACCAGACCACCTACCCCGCCATGTGGTACATGAACGAGGGCGACGCCGTCGGGCGTGCGCCGCGGTCCGCCCATCCGTCGGTCACCCCCAGCCAGATGGTCCGCGCCGCCGACGGCTGGATCTTCGTCATGGCGCAGCTGCCCAAGTTCTGGACCGTGCTGACCCACGAGATCGGCCGGCCAGACCTCGCAGCCGACCCGCGCTTCCTCACGCCCGAGGACCGCCTCGCCAACCGCGCGGCGCTCACCGAACTCCTTGACGCCGTGTTCTCAGCGCAGCCGGTCCGGTACTGGCTCGACCGGCTGCAGGGCAAGATGCCGGTGGCGCCCGTGCATTCCCTGGCCGAGGCGCTCGACAGCCCATTCCTGCAGCGCACGGCCATGGTCGACCACGTCTCCCATCCCGACCGGGCGGATCTGCGGGTGCTGGCCAGCCCGATCCGGCTGGACGGCGCGCGCCTGCCCAACCGCGCCGCGCCGCTGCTCGGCGCCGACAGCGACGCCGTGCTGGCCGAGGCGGGCTACGACGCCTGCGAGATCGCCAGGCTGAAGGCGCAGGGCGTTGTCTGACGCGGGCGGCCACCCAGCGGGACGGCCGTCAGGCGACCTCGACCTGCATGGCGTAGGCGAAGCGATCGCCGGGATGGTGGCTCACGGAAATCTCGCGGACAACCTCCTCGGCGTCGAGATAGCAGCGCAGGATGCGCAGGCAGGGCGAGCGGAGCGGCACGTCCAGCGCCTCCGCCAATCTTCGCGTCGCCGCCACGGCCTGGATGTCCTGGCTCACCCGGGCGATGCGCAGGCCGGTCAGCGCCTCCATCTGGCGGAACAGGACGCCGCTCCCGAGATCGATGTGGCGCGCCGCCGCCGCCAGGGCGCCGTGCAGGTAGGCGTCCGTATGCGCGATCGGCGCGGCCTCTCCGACCCGGGTGCGCAGGCCCTGGAAGCAGACCCAGGGCTCGTCCGGCGACAGCTTCAGCTCGCTTGCGAGCCGACGCGGCAAGGCCGCCTCGCCCTTCGCCTGATACAGGATGCGGGTGTCGCGGGCGTACTGGAGGATGTCCTCGATGTTGGAGAGCGGCTGTCGCAGCGCGCCCGGACGCCCCGCAGCTGGCCGCACCGTCGTGCCAGACCCGCGCCGGCGCTGGATCAGGCCCTCGCCCTGCAGCGCCCGCAGCGCCTCCCGCACGGTGAAGCGACTGACCCTGTAGCGGCGGCACAGCACGCTTTCAGTGGGGAAGCGGTCGACCGGCGCCTCCCCGGACGCGATCGCGGCCCGCAGCTCGTCGGCGAGTTGCCGATAGCGCGGCGTGCGAACGCTGCGGGCGGCCGGAGGGGCGGACGACAAGGGCGGACCCATTCTGCTTGGCCCCTGCAGCGCCGCAGGATCGCGGCCGTCGGATATAGGCTGGACCGCCTCGCTGCACAGCCTCTTCCCGGACATCCGCGCTCGCCCCTGTCGCCCCTCCAGGCCCGCGCCAAGACCGAATTTGCCCGCACCTTGGCGCCCTCCGCGGCCGACCCGCGCTTGTTCGACGCACCGCTGGCCTATTTCACGGAGCCGCGATGAGCTTCCCCACCTATTTCGAGGCGCTGGATCACCGCACGCTGCTGCAAGACTATCCCATCGGAGACGCCTTCGTGGCGCGCTACCGCGGCATGAGCCGTGACGAACTGCACGCTCTGCAGGAGGAGCGCTTCGCCCGGGTCATGCGGCGGGGCTGGGACGTCCCGTTCTATCAGCGGCTCTGGGGTGCGCGGGGGATCGAGGCGGGCGACATCCGTTCGCTCGACGACCTCGCCAAGCTGCCGGTCTACGACAAGAGCGACCTGATGGCCTCGGTGGCCGAGCATCCGCCGTTCGGCGATTTTGCGGGCCTCGGCGGCTCCGATCGTGCGCCAGTGGTGCTGCACACCACCTCGGGCACCACCGGTACGCCCCAGCCCCTGCTGTTCGGCCCAAAGGGGCGGGAGGTCACCAATCTGCTGGTCGCTCGCATGTACCGCTGGCAGGGCCTGCGTCCCGACGACGTGGTCCAGTCGGTCTACGGGCACGGCATGATCAACGGCGGCCACCACGTCCGCGAGGCCGTCACCCACTTCACCAACTCGCTGTTCCTGTCGGCCGGCACCGGGATCGAGACGCGGTCGGCCCAGCAGGTGCGGCTGATGGCCGACTTCGGTGTAACGGTGCTGGTCGGCTTCGTCGATTACATCCGAAAGCTCGCCGAGACCGCACAGGCGGAGGGCCTGGCGGAGCGGATCGGCGTGCGGATGATCTGCGGGCACCTCGGCACCGAGGACCGCGCTTCGGTGGAGGCGGCCTGGGGCGGCGCCAAGGCGTTTGACTGGTATGGCGTCGGCGACACCGGGACCATCGCCGGCGAGGGGCCGGAGCGCGACGGCCTCTACGTCTGGGAGGACGCCCACCACTTGGAGCTGCTCGACGTCGACACCGGGCGCCCCGTCCGCCCCGGCGAGACCGGCGACATGGTGGCGACCTGCCTGTTCAAGGACGACGTCGCGCCCTGCATCCGCTTCAACACCCACGACATCTCTTACGAACTGCTCGGCGGGAACGACACGGGAATGGTGTTCCGGCGCATCGCCGGGTTCAAGGGCCGCTCGGATAACATGGTCAAGCTGCGCGGGATCAACGTCTTCCCTCACGCCATCGGCGCCGTCATCGAGGGGCGGAGCGAGCTGACCGGCGAATATGTCTGCCGCCTCACCCGCGACCCGGCGACGGGGCGCGACGAGATGATCGTCGTGCTGGAGAGCCGGAGCGACGGTTCATCAGCAGGCTTGGCCGAGCTGCTGCGCCAGGGCCTGGGCGTGCAGGTCGCCGTGGAACTCTGCCCGCCCGGCGGCACCGCCGCCCTGACCCAGATCGACAGCCGCCAGAAGCCGCTGCGCCTGATCGACGAGCGTGGCCTGTGACGCTCTCCTCCGTCGGCGGGCTGCACGCCGCCTATGCGGCGGGCGAGACCACACCCTCGGCGGTGGCGGCGGAGCACTTCATCCGGATCGAGCGGCTGGACCCGAGATTGCACGCCTTCGTGGAATGCGACCGCGTAGGCGCCCTCTCCGCCGCGGCGGAGAGCGATCGGCGGACGCAGGCGCCCAGGGCCCTTGAAGGCGTGCCCATCGGGATCAAGAGCAACATCGCGGTGAAGGGGCTGGCCCACACCGCCGGCCTCGAAGCGCGCCGCCACGTGATCGCCGATCGCGATGCATACGTCGTGACCCGGCTGCGCGAGGCGGGAGCGATCGTCCTCGGGACGCTCAACATGCACGAGGCGGCGCTGGGCGCCACGACGGACAATCCCTGGTTCGGCCGCACGCTCAACCCCCATGGCGAGGGGCGGACACCGGGCGGCTCGTCGGGCGGCTCGGGTACGGCTGTGGCGGCGGGTCTCTGCGTACTGGCGCTGGGGACCGACACGATGGGTTCGATCCGTATCCCGGCCGCCTATACGGGAGTCTACGGCCTGAAGCCGGGACAGGATGAGGTCGAGATGGATGGGCTGGTCGCACTCAGCCCGTCCCTCGACGCCATTGGCCCTCTCGCCCGTTCGCTCGACGACCTCGCCCGCAGCTGGGAGGTCCTGCGCAGCCGGCCTGCGAGCGCCGCTCCGCCGCCAATCGCCGGACTGGTCCTGCTCGATGACCTGGGCGGCGTGCGAGTCGAACCGGCGGTCCTGGCAGGCTATGAACGGGCGATGGCGGCGACCGGATTGCCGCGCACGTCGTTGACGCTTCCCGCCAAGCTCCGCACGATCCGGCACGCGGGCTTCCTGGCCGCCGCGCATGACCTCGACACCGCCCTCCGCGACACGCCCGCAGAAACCCTCTCCGGCGACCTGCGCGCCTTGCTGGATTACGCCCGGGAGCGGCGCGGTGAGCCCAGCCTGATCTCCGAGGTAGGCGTCGTACTCCGTTCCGTCTTGGGAGCGGACAAGGTCCTGATGCTGCCGACCACGCCGCAGGTCGCTTTCCGCCATGGCGACGTCACGCCGGCCGACCAGGCCGACCTTACGGCGCTCGCCAACCTGGCCGGCCTCCCTGCCCTGTCGCTGCCGACTGGGCGGGACGGCGACGGCATGCCGACCGCGGTCCAGCTGGTGGGACCCCGGGGCGGCGAGGACGCCCTCATCACGTTCGCCCGCGCGCTCGACGCCGAGCTGGCCGGCTACGCCCCACCCCCAGACGTCCAACTCTAGACACCTGATCGGAGGACCCCATGCGCATCATCGTGCTGTTCAACCTCAAGGCCGGCGTCGATCCCGCCGCCTACGAGGCCTGGGCGCGCACCGTGGACATGCCGGGCGTGCGGGCCTTCCGCTCCATCGCCGACTTCCAGGTCTATCGGGTCAGCGGGATGCTGGGATCGGACGCCGCGCCGCCCTATACCCATGTCGAGGTCATCGACGTCGCTGACCTGGAGCTGTTCTGGAGCGAGGTCGCCAGCGAGTCTTCCCAGAGCGTGGCCAAGCAGTTCCGCGGCTTCCTGGCCGGGGAGCCGCAGTTCCTGACCACCGAGGCCCTGTGATGCGCTTCGCTGGCAAGACCGTGGTGGTCACCGGCTCCGGGCGCGCTCGGGGGCTCGGCCAGGCGATCCTGGCCCGCTTCGCCGCCGAAGGCGCCGCCTGCGTCGTGTCCGACCGGGTGATCGATGAGGAAGCCCAACGCGTGGCCGACGCCCTACGGGAGAGCGGCGCATCGGTCGCCACCCTCGCCTGCGACGTCAGCGAGCCCGCCGCCTGCGCGGCCCTGGTCGACCAGACCTTCGCCGCCTTGGGCTCGCTGGACATCCTGGTCAACAACGCCGGCATCGGCTTCATGATGCGCCCGCTGCTGGAGGTGGACCCTACCGACTGGGCCAAGGTCATCGCAGTCAACCTGTCCGGGGCCTTCTACTGCACCCAAGCGGCGGCCCGGGCCATGGTCGCAGCCGGGCGGGGCGGCCGGATCATCAACGTCGCGAGCCAGGCCGCCAAGTCGGCCTTCCCTCACGTGCCGGCCTATGTCAGCTCCAAGCACGGGATGATCGGGCTGACGCGCGCCGCCGCGCTCGAGCTGGGCGTGCACCGCATCACCGTCAATGCGGTCTGCCCCAACCACGTCACGACCGACCTCGGGGCCGAGCAGAACGCCTACTTCTCCAAGCTGCTGGGCTTCGACAGCCCCGCCGCCTACCTGGCCGACATGGCGCGGCGCAATCCGATGGGCCGCCCCGGCCTTCCCAGCGACACCGCCGCGGCTTGCGCCTGGCTCGCTTCGGACGAGGCCCACTACGTCACCGGCGAGGCGCTGAACGTCTCCGGCGGGGAGGAGATGCACTGATGCGCCAGGAGCGGATCGACTGGCCGGGCGGCGCGGCGCTGGCCCTGTCCATCGTCGTCAACGTCGAGGAAGGCTCGGAGATGACCATCGCCCGCGGCGACCGCGGCATGGAGCCGGTGGACGAACTGGGCGTGCACGTCCGCTCGCCGATCCGCAACTACGGCAACGAGTCCAACTACCTCTACGGCATCAAGGCCGGCGCGCCCCGCATCGTGGCCCTTCTGCGCGACCACGACGTCCGCGCCAGCTGGACGGTCGCCGCGCTGAGCCTGGAGACCCACCCCGAGATCGCGCAGGCCATCGCCCTGCTGCGACACGAGCCGGTCAGTCACGGCTGGCGCTGGGTGCACCAGTTCAAGATGGACGAAGCGGCCGAGCGGGACTTCATCGCCAAGGCGGTCACCTCGATCGAGCGCAGCGTGGGCGTGCGTCCCTATGGCTGGCTCAGCCGCTACCTGCATACGCCCAACACCCGCCGGCTGCTGGTCGAGGCGGGCTTCCGCTATCACATGGACGACTATTCGGGCGATGTGCCCTTCTGGGACCGCGAGACCGTCCCGGACCGCCCCATCGCCATCGTGCCCTACCAGCTCGACACCAACGACATGAAGATGTGGACCGACCCCGCCTACACCCCCGACCAGTGGCTCGCCTACGCGATCCACTGTTTCGACCGCCTGCTGGCGGAGGGCCGGGCAGGGTGTCCCAAGATGATGTCGTTGGGGCTGCACCTGCGGATCATCGGGCGACCGGGTCGCATCTGGGCGCTGGAGGCTTTCCTCGCCCATGTGCGGCGACAGGACGATGTCTGGATCGCCACGCGGCTGGCCATCGCCGAGCACCTCGCCGAAGTCGAACCGGCATGAGCCTGCACCTCGAGCGGGAGGGCGCCGTCGCGTGGCTCACCATCGACCGACCCGCCAAGCGCAACGCCTTCGACCACGCCATGTGGACCGCCCTGCCCGGCCTGGTCGAGGACGCCATGGCGGACCCCGCCGTGCGCGTCCTCGTCCTGCGCTCGGCCGCGCCCGGAGTGTTTTCGGCCGGCGCCGACATCGCCGAGTTCGGGGCCGGCGCGCAGGACCCGGCGTGGCGCGCCGCCAACCAGGCGGCCATCCGACGCGCCCAGATGGTGCTGTCCCGCGCCCCCAAGCCGACGCTGGCCCAGGTCGAGGGCGACTGCGTGGGCGGCGGCTGCGGCCTGGCGCTCGCCTGCGACCTGCGCATCGCCAGTCCCGCCGCGCGCTTCGGCATCACGCCCGGCCGGCTGGGGCTGGTCTATTCCCTTCACGACACCAAGCTGCTCGTCGATCTCGTCGGGCCGTCGCAAGCCAAGCGCCTGCTGTTCACAGCCGACCTGATCGGCGCGGCGGAGGCCGTGCGCATGGGCCTGGTCGACGTCTTGGCCGAGGATGCAGCGACGGAGGTTCTCGGCCTGGGGGGACGGATAGCTGCGTGTTCACCCCACAGCGTCGCCGCCACCAAGCGGATCGTGCGCCGCATCCTCGACGGCCAAACGGACGACGACGCCGAGACGCTCGAAGAGTTCGCCGCCGCCTTTACCGGACCCGACTTCGCGGAGGGTTTCGCCGCCTTCCGCGACAGGCGCAAGCCGCAATTCCGGTGACCCACTCGCCTTCACCTGACGTTGGCACCGCCGTTAAGTGCGGGCGCACCTCCTGCTCCGGGGGCGTCAAGCTGCCTATCGCGGCGTCAGCGGGACGTGCGGCTCCGGCGCGAGGAGCCCCTGGCGCGCAGGATCGGACTCGATGAAGTTGACCAGCACGCCGTCCGGATCGCGCACGCTCGCCTCGCGCTGCTCCAGGTGGGGCATGCGGAAGACGACAGGCGGCAGGATCCAGGTCGCGCCGTTCGCTCTCGCCGCCTCCATGGCGGCGTCCATGTCGGCGACGTAGAAAACCAGGGTCGCTTCGCCGGCGCGCGGCGGCCCGTCCGCCGGCGGAAGAGCCGCCAGCTCCGGACCGGCCACCTCGAACAGGCCGACCATGCCAAAATTGGGCTGACCCGCGGGCTTGAGGATGCGCACCCGCAGTCTGCTGCTCGGCGGCAGGGCGATCGGCGCGCCTTGCTCGCCGGTCAGCAGCCCCTCGTAGTAGACGTCGTCCAAACCCAGCGCACGGTAGAAGGCGGTTGAACGCTCCAGATCGCGCACGAACAGGGATCCACGGACAAGGGAGGAGATTATGGCCACCTCGCCACTTTAGGAAATCCTCGACACGTTTGTCGGCGAAAGCAGGCGCTGTCCGAAGATCGGTTGCGCCTCGCCGGCCACATCCGCGTAGTCCGCCACGCTACTCCATCGTAACCTCAAGCCAGTCGACCCAGCCGGCCCCGCAGTTGTTCATGTCCAGGCCGTGGATGCGGGGCGACACCATCCACGGAAGGCTCGGCTGCCACACCGGCACGCAGCCGTGGTCGTCCAGGATAAGGCGTGCGCAACGCTGGAGCTTGGCGCGGCGGCGTTCGATATCCGGTTCGCCCTGGCTCTCGTCGTAGGCCTGCTGGAATTCAGGATTGTCGTACTCGACGAAGGCCGGGACCAGCCGGTTGGAGAACTTGTCGAAGGCGAAGTCGGCGTCCAGCCCGGGGCCGTACTGGTTGCCGGCGCCGATCAGGTCGCTGCGCCGCGGACTGTTGCGGGTCATCTTGGCGAGATACACGTCCAGATCGACATAGTTGATCTCGATCCTGAATCCGGCCGCGCGGAGCTGGCGCGCGACCGCCTCCCCCTGCACCCTGAGCACGACCGAAGGCGCCAGCACGTCGATGGCCAGCGTGTCGGTGAAGCGGGTCTCGGCGACCAGCCGGCGCGCCTCGTCCGGATCGGTCCGCAATGGCGCCAGGTCCGGATCAAAGCCGAAGCAGTCAGCGCCGACGACCTGGTTGGCGGCGACGCCATTGCCGCGGTAGACCTCGCGCACGATCGCCTCCTGATCGACCGCAAGACTCAGCGCCATGCGCAGCCGCGGATCGGCGAAAGGGCCCGACATCGAGTTGAACCGCAGGGTGTGCACGTTCGCCTGTGCGCGGCGCTGGCAGTCAATGCCATGGGCGAGCAGCCGCTCGGCGCTCGCTTCGTCGACATAGCCGAGGTGCGCCTCGCCGTCCTGGAAGGCCTGCTCCACGGTCTTGGCGCTGTAGGGCCGCAGCTCCTGGGCGAAGATCGGCGCCTGTCCGCGCCAGCTCGTCTCGGAACGCTCAAAGCGGACGTGGCCGCCAGGCTCGAACTCGGTCACCCGGTAAAGGCCCGTACCCGTGCGCCCGATCGAAGCCGGACCGAAGCTTCCGTCGTGCTCCGCCTCGTCGGGATCGGCGATGCACACCTGCACGGCGCGGCGCGGGAAGGCCATGTCCGGAACCCGGGTATGGAACCGGATCGTCAGCGGATCGACGATCTCGGCGTTCTCCAAGGTCTGGAGCCGAGCCGAGGGGGCGAACCGGCGGTTGTCGCGCAGCCGCTCGAAGTTCCACTTGACCGCGGCCGCGGTCAGCGGCCGCCCGCTCGCGAACCTGACGCCGCGGCGCAGGCGGAACTCCCAGACCCGTTCGTCAACCAGTTCATAGGAGTCCGCGAGCCGCAGGATGAGTTCTTCTCCGCGCCCGGGCACGAGCAGGCTGTCATGGGTGATCCGGACCGAATAATCGGTGGGTAGGACCTGGTCGTGCGGGTCCAAGGTCGGCGGCAATCCTAGGATCGAGCAGACAAGCGCGCCGCCGCCATTGTAAGTCCCGCTCGACGCCACCCGATCGCCTCCAATCCACGCCGCCGCGCCGGTCTCCCTGGCCGGGCGAATAGACCCTATGCTTGGGAGATCGGCGCCTGCCCATCAAGTTGCGTCGGCGCGGTGGCCGCATGGCGGATAGTCTGGCCTGGAGCGGTGGCGTCGGAGGGCGGGCGGGTACGGCGAGAACGTGGATGAGAAGCGTGTCCGCCTAGCAGTCACCCACGACGGCGGAGACCCTGCCCGACATGGATGCGTCGCAAGGATGCATCGCTCGTTCCATGTTTCCCCGACTGGCGTGACCATGCTGTGGCGGCGGGGCGATCAGGCCAGAGACGATCATGACGGACCCTGAGACATTCTCAGCCGCCCCGCCGCCCCGCGGATCGCCGCTGCACGCCGCGGTGATCGGGGCCCGGGACCTGGACGCCTCGACGGCCTTCTATCGCGATCTGGTCGGTCTGGACGTTGTCGACGAGGGCCGTCTGCAGGGCCCCGCGTTCGAGCGCTTCTTCCATCTGCCGGCAGGCTCGCAGGCGCGGTATGCGGCGCTGGCGAACCGGGGCGATCGGGTGGGCCGGATCGTCCTGATCGCCTTCGAGGCCAAGGACCGCAAGCCGATCCGCACCGATGAGGGCCAGCGGGGCTATGGCCTGATCAACGTGAACTTCTACACCCCCGACATCGCGGCCGCCGTGCGCAGGTTCGAGGCGGCGGGCTACGAGATGTGGTCGCAGGCAGTGCTCTACGACGTCTCCGCCCATGCCGGCGCACCGACGGAGGTGAAGTTCGACGGTCCCGACACGGTGGTGATCAACCTGATCGAGCTGACCACCCGGGACCTCTCCACCAGCATCGGCCGGATGCGCCGCTACGTGGAGGAAGATTACGGCTACAACGCCCAGGGCTTCACGCCTGTGGTCACGACCCAGCACACCACGCCGGACCGCGACGCGGAGATCGGCTTCTACCGGGAGGCGCTGGGCATGGGCATCCGGCACATGGCGACCCTGGACGAACCGGGGCACAACGTCTTCTCCCGGCTGCCCGAGGGCGCGGTGACGCTGTGCGCCTTCATCCAGGGCGCGCACATGTTCGGGAAGATCGGCCTGGACCAGCCGGTCAACTATCCCTGTCCGCCCCAGGTCGAGGCCGCGGTGGCGCCCAACATCGGCTATATCGCCCAGGCCTTCCTGGTCGAACGCCTGGACGTCGCCATGGCCGGCGCGGCCCGGGCGGGCGCGAAGCCTTATTCTCCTGCGTCCGACATCGAATTTCCCGGATTGGGCGATGTCTGGGCCGCCATGGTGCGGAGCCCCGGCAGCGGCGCCCTGATCGCCCTGGTCGAGGCGAGCGCCTGATCTTGTCGCGCCGCTCGCCGGCCAAAGCCGGCGAGCGGGCCGTCAGAACAGGTCGCGGTGCAGGAAATCCATCATGGTGCGACCCCGCATCGAGCCGACGGCACCGGCGACGATTTTCTCCGCGGCATCGGGATCGGCCGAGGCGATCGCCTCGGTCAGAGCCCGGTAGTCCTCGATCTGGATCATTGAACTGCGGAACTGGGCGGCGATGAAATAGGTGAAGCGGTCGGTGGTCGCGGTGATCGGCTCCAGCGTCTCGATCAGCTTGCCATGCCGGGCGGCGCGAACCAGCAGATTGAGGAACCGCCGTTGCTGGTCGATGGAGCCTTCGCGGTCTTCCTTCGCGAGCGCCTCGCGCATGGTGTCCACCGCCGCCGTCATCTGGATCAACGCCTCGGGCGGGGAGGCCCGGGCTGCGATGCGGGCGGCGAGCATCTCCAGGCTCGTGCGGATCTGGAACGACTGGGCCACTTCGGAGAGGATGATCGGCGCCACGATGGTCCTCCCCCGGGGCACCACGTTCAGCAGGCGCTCGCTCGCGAGCCTTTGGATGGCGTAGCGCGCCGGGCCGGGTCCAATCCCCAGCATCTTGACCAGCCTGTTTTCGCTCAGCGGAGCGCTGGGAGGGTAGACGAGCCGGATGATACGCTCCCGCACGAGCGCGTAGGCGGCCCGTCCTTGGGTAGCGAGAGGATCGCCCGGCTCGCCCGACGCCGCCTCGCCCGGCGCAAGCGCCGCGACGCGACGATCGGGTGTGCGAGCCGGCTTGACGGTTCTCGGCATTGAGGGTCGGGTCCCAACGCCATCCCCGGCGGCGCGAGACGTGATAACGGGCGTTGAGGCCATGGCAAGATCGCTGGGGTGCTTAAGCGGAGACCTTGTCAAGTGGCCGGTCGGCCGGCCGGCTGCACAAATTGTCGAGCTGCGGTCTGAGCCCGGGTCTCCCCGGTCTCAGCCGCGCTCGACCCGCTTGATCGTCCGCGCTGGTCAGGCCGCGGCATACTCGCGCATCTTGGGCGCGGTATCTGTTGGGCGCGCCGGCGCCGCTGGACGTGGTCGCTCCCCGAGTTCAGCCAGCTTGGGCGCAACGGCTTCCGCGAACAGGCGGTAGCTGTTGTCGCGCTGCTCGACGGTGCCCAGGTCACGCCCGGCCACGATCAGCATCGTCCCGAACCCGCCGATCTCGTCGTAGAAGCGGCGGATGCCGTCCAGCACCGTGGCGGGCGAGCCGGCGATGATCTGGCCGCTCTCCGACATCGAGCGGAAGGTCGGGACGGGTTTGCCCTGGGCGACGGTCTTGGCGATACCGGCGCTCGCGGGCTCCGTATGGCTAGCGCTGTGGGCGCAGACCGCGTCGAAGTCGCGCTCGATCTCGCGGGCGGCCTTTTCGTCGGTGTCGGCCACGTGGATCACGCGGGAGACCACGAAGTCGTGGCGGCGGGGGCCGCCATAGGCTTCGCAGACCTCGTCGAACGTGCCCGCGATCTTCTGCACCAGCTCCTTGCCGAACGACCAGGCGGTGAGGACCCGCCCGTCATGGCGGGCCGCGATGTCCAGGAAGGCCGGCCGGCCGCTCGCCACCGCGATCGGGACTTTCTTCTGGCGGATCTTGGGATAGATCGCGATGTCGCGGCCCGAGAAGAACCTGCCCTGGAAGTCGAAAGGTTCAGGTTCGTACCAGCACTTCATGATCAGGTCGAAAGCCTCCAGCGTCCGCGCCTCGGCGTCGGCCTTGTCGATGCCCCAGTGGCCGTAGTTGGTCACCGGAGGCCCGACGCCGAAGCCGAAATTGTAGCGGCCATGGGTCAGGTGGTCGGTGACCGCGCCCTCGATGGCCGTCATCTGCGGCGGGTACAACGCGATGCGCTTGACCGCCGCGCCGAAGCGTATCCGCTCGGTAAGCGCCGAGGCCTTGGCCATCAGAAGCTCCGGCGCGGACAGCGCCTGGGGCAGCCAGTGATGGCCCGTGTGCTCGCTCATCCAGACTTCCTCGAAGCCGACCTCTTCGGCCACCACGATCTCGTGCAGGTCGTCGTCGAAGGAGTTGACGACGTTGGTCAACCGCTGCCCGTTGGAGAACAAACCGAAGCGCATGGTGGATGGCCTTTCCGATACGTCTGCGTTGTCAGTACCTGGCACAGGTGTTTGGTTCCATCAAGCGGGCCTCTGATTTTACGACCTCCGCCATGAGGGCGCGGGCGGCTGGCGGATGAGCGACCGGTACGGTTACGAGAGCGAGCCGGATGAACTTCAAGCGTCTACGATAGGAGAATTCAGTTGGTTCAGCTGAAGAGCAACGCCATAGGCCCCAGAGGAAAAACCAGGCACGAGACGTCGCGCTGAATCTGCGTTGCCAGATTGGCTTTTAGAGTGGTCAGTGATATCTTTTGTGATAACCTGACTGGCGGTCGGGCGCTAAACGGCGTCCGGAAAGACCGATGGTGAAGGAAGACTCCCATGGCTGACGCCCAATCAAGCTCCGTCGAGCAATTCGGAGACTGGGACCGCGAAGGCTTCACGCCCGTGCTCGGCGCCAACATCCACTACGCCGTACGCGGCGAGGGCGATCCGGTGGTGATGCTGCACAAGATGGGCGGCTGGTACGCCGACTACCGCTGGGCGGCGCCCCACATCGCGCAGCGCTATCAGGCCGTTGCGATGGACGCGCCCGGACAGGGGCTGTCGCGCATCTCCGGAGAGCTGGCCTATGTGCTCAACATCGAGGAGCACGCGACCGCCATCGTGTCGGCGCTCGAGTCGATCGGGATCACGCGCTTCCACATCGTGGGATGCTCGCTGGGCGGCGACATCGGCGTGGTCGCCTCCGCCTTCTACCCGGACCGGGTGAAGACGCTCACCCTGTGCTCCATGTCGCTCGGCGACTACATGTCGGTGCCCGATCTGATCAAGCGCGACGAGTCTGGCTTCTATGCGGGCGGCTTCGGCCCCAACGAGATCGCCATCCCCACCCGGCCCGAAGACGTGGCTGACGGCTGGTTCATCGACAAGACCCGCGTCAGCGAGATGAACGCCAGCCGCCTCCTGGCGGGGCGCTGGATGATCCGCGTCTCTCGCGGCATCTCCCACTGCGACTTCCCGAGCTACCTGCCGCGCATCCAGTGCCCGACCCTGCTGCTGTACGGAGAGAAGGGCCACTTCAACCAGTTCGGCGATCTGGCGCTGGAAAAGATCAAGGACTCGCGGCGCTACATCGTCCCGGGTGGCAACTCCTTCGTGTTCGAGGAGAGCATGGGCGTGGTCACGCCCATGCTGTTCGAGCACTTCGAGCGCGTCCGGTAAGCGCCGCCCTCCCCGTTAGCGCCAAGCTGATGCGAGACCCCGGTCGGACCTTGGTGGAGAAGGCGGTCGCCCGCGCCGCTGGCCTCGACGCGGTCCGGGCCGGCGAGATCGTCACGGTGGGCGTGGACCTCGCCTTCGGCCACGACGGGTCGGGCCTGCGCCTGTGGCGGCGGGTGCTGGAGCGGCTGGGCGTGGGCCTGTGGGATCCCGACAAGGTGGCGATCGCCACCGACCACTATGTCCCCGCCGCCGACCCCGCCTCGGCCGCCATGCTGGCGGAGACCCGCCAGGCCGTGCGCGACTACGGCGTGCGTCGCTTCTTCGACCTCGCCGGCATCATGCACCTGGTGATCGCCGAGCGCGGCCTGGTCCAGCCGGGGATGATGGTCGCCGGCGGCGACAGCCACTCGCCCATGGCCGGCGCCTTCGGCGCCTACGCCGCAGGCTACGGCGCCACCGACATGGCGGCGATCGCGGCCACCGGCGAGACCTGGCTGGGCGTGCCCGGAACCATCCGCACCGAGTGGAGCGGTGAGCTCGGCCGGGGCGTGGTCGCCAAGGACGTCATGCTGCGGCTCTGCCGTGCGCTCGGCCTGGACAACGCGTTCCTGGCCATCGAGTACGCCGGTCCCATGGTCGAGGCGATGACCATGGAAGAACGGATGGTGCTCTGCAACATGGCCGCCGAACTCGGCTGCGAGACCGGCGTGGTCGCAGCCGATGCGACCACCTTCGCCTACCTGCGCGACCGCGGCGCGCCGGTGGCCGACGAAGCCGCCGCGCTGGCCGGGGCGTCCGATCCGGACGCCAGCTTCGTGGCCGTGCACCGCTTCGGGGGCGGCGAACTCGCCCCGCAGATCGCCGCCCCGCATTCGCCCGCGAACAGCGCCGACGCCGGCGAGTTCCGCGGCCAGCGGATCGATCAGGCCTACATCGGCGCCTGCATGGGGGCCAAGCTCGATGACCTGCGTTGCGCCGCAGAGCTGCTGGAGGGCCGGCGCATAGCCCCAGGCGTGCGCCTTCTGGTCGCGCCCGCCTCCGCTGAGGTCACCCGCGGCGCTATCGCCGAGGGGACCATGACGATCCTGCTGGACGCCGGCGCGAGCCTGCTGGCCAGCGGCTGCGGCGCCTGCGCGGGGCTGGGCGGCGGGGTCC
>CAXUEN010000014.1:0-17939 GCA_964249945.1 uncultured Caulobacteraceae bacterium
CGGCGGCGTCCTGGGGCTTGCGGCGCTCGCCCGACGGCTGATCGGCGGTCACACGGGCGATGTGCTGGGCGCGGTGGAGCAGGCGTGCGAGGCGGCGGTGCTGCTGGGCGCGAGCGCCAGCCTCTGACCGGCGCCGCTCTCCAGGTCCCAGGCGAACGGCTCGCCCTCGAAGGCCTCGGCGCCCCGCCCGATCGCCTCGACCGCCGCGTGCATTCGGCCTTCGCGGTGGAGCGCGGAGTCGCCGAGCGCCACCATCAGGGCGTTCGGGGTCGCCGACGGCGACACAGCACGCAGGGTGCGGGCGAGCGGTTCCTCATGGCCTGGACCTTGCCTCAGGCAGGCGATCAGGTAGGCCGCAGCCGTGGACCGGCTCACGCCCGCGTAGCAGCTGACCAGGAGCGGTCGCTCCCCGGGCCACGCCTGGGCGAACTTCAGGATCTGCGCAATGGCGCTCTCGTCGGGCGGCGTCAGGCCCGGGCGGGCTTCGGCGATGTCGTGGAACACCAGGTCCAGCCGGTCCCCCAGCGCCTCCAGGTCCAGGCGGGGAGGCTCGGCGGATGGTGAGCGCAGCGTCAGCACGTGGGAGGGCGCGCCGAGGGCGGCGGCGGCCGCCGCCCACCGGGCCGGAGTCACGAGAAGACGGGCGCTCATCTGTGGCGGCCCTACCACGCGGCGGGTAGGCGCGACATCTTGAACAGTCCGGTGGGCGGAGACCGTTTGCCCGCAGTTCCAAGCTCCTGTATGGCTCGGCTCGCGTCAGGTCCCTCGAAAGAGGGTGAATAGGGAATGGGGTGCAAATCCCCAGCTGTCCCGCAACTGTAAGCGGCGAGCCTAACCGTCACGTGCCACTGGAGGCTTCGGCTTTCTGGGAAGGCGACGGTCAAGGCGTCGACCCGTGAGCCAGGAGACCTGCCTGTCGCGGTCGTCCTTCGCGCGGTCGAGGTGTGCCGAGCGATACGGGTCTTCCCGAGAGACGGCGTGTTGAAACCCGCTCGCGCAGCGGGTCGATCGCGCTATGCGTGACCGGCCCCTGCGCGGCGATCGCTGCTCTTTGGGGAAGTCATGAAGCCGATCCGTTACGTCACCGCCGCCTCGCTCGCGGCGTTCTGCGCCCCCGCACTCGCCCTCGCCCAGGTGGCGCCCACGCCTGACATCGCCGGCGACTCGGCCGCCACACAGGTCGAGACCGTGGTCGTCACCGCCAATCGCTCGCCCAAACCCATCGACCAGGTCGGTCAATCCGTCACCTTGCTCACCGGGGACGAAATCCGCCTCGACCAGGAGACCAGCGTCGCCGACATCCTGGCGCGGACGCCGGGCGTGGTGCTAACCCGCAACGGCGGCCCCGGCGAGGCCACCTCCCTCAGCCTCCGGGGCGCCACCACCGACCAGACCGTGGTGCTGATCGACGGGGTGAAGGTCAACGATCCCTCCTCCACCGGCACCGGCTACGACTTCGCCAACCTGATCACCGGCGACGTCTCGCGCATCGAGGTGCTGCGCGGGCCGCAATCCACGCTCTATGGAAGCGCAGCCATCGGCGGCGTGGTCAACTACATCACCGCCGACGCCACCCGCCCGCTGCAGGGCGACGTCCAGGCGGAAGGCGGGTCCTACGGCACGGCCTACGTGCGCGGCGGGGTCGGCGGCAAGGATGGGCCGGCGACCTTCCGGCTCGGCGCCTACTACAACTCCACCGACAGCGTCTCGGCCTTCGACCGGGCGTTCGGCGGCCGCGAGGACGACGGTTTCCACACCGCCGGGGCGTCCGGCCGCCTCACCTACGACATCACGCCAGACGTGCAGTTCGACGAGCGCGCCTACTATACTTGGAGCCGAAACGAATTCGACGGCTTCGACGCACCCTCGACCGGTTTCAGCCAGTTCGGCGACGACGCGGAGTTCGGTCGCACCCAGCAGGTGGTGGACTATACGGGCCTGAACATCTCGACCTTCGGCGGCCGGCTGAAGAACCGCATCGCCTACGAGTACAACGAGACTGACCGCCGAAACGAGGAACCCGGCCAGGAAGCCTCCTATGCGTCCGGGGACAAGGCGACGTTCAATGGGCTCGGCCGCGTGCAGACCTTCGACTACGAGGGGACCTTCGCCATCGCGCCGCGATATACCCTGGTGTTCGGCGCCCAGGACGAGCGCTCCAGCTTCAGCACCGACAGCCCGGCCTTCTTCACGCCGCTGATCAAGGCCAACGTGTCCATCGCCAGCGGCTATGGCCAGGTCACGGGCCAGGTGCTGCCGAATCTGACCCTGACCGGCGGCGTGCGCTACGACGCCCACTCCACCTTCGGCGACCACGTCACGGGCCAGGCCTCGGCGGCCTACATCGTCGTTCCCGGGACCATCCTTCGCGCCAGTTTCGGCCAGGGCTTCAAGGCGCCGTCGCTCTATCAGCTCTACAGCCCCTACGGCTCGCTGAACTTGCGCCCCGAAGAGGCCAACGGCTGGGACGCCGGCGTGGAGCAGCATTTCTTCGGCGACAGGATGGTGGCGCAGGCGACTTATTTCGGCCGCGAGACCCGCAACCTTATCGAATTCGCGGTCACCGACACACAGCCCAACGGCGCCTACCAGAACGTCGCCAAGACGCAGGCCGAAGGCGTGGAACTCCAGCTCGACTGGCGCGCGACCCCGGCGCTGGACATCACCGCCAACTATACCTTCGACGACGACGAGGACCGCTCGCCTGGTTCGCTCACGCGGGGCCAGCAGCTTGTCCGCCAGCCCAAGAACACGGCCAATCTCGCGGCGACCTACGTCTGGCCGGTCAAGCTGTCGACCTCGGTCGCCATCCGCTACGCAGGGAACAGTTTCGACACCAACCCGGACACGTTCGAGACGGTTGTGGTCGGCAACTACACGCTGGTCGATCTTCGCGCGTCCTATCCGCTGCGGGAAGACGTCGAGGTCTATGGCCGGGTCGAGAACCTGGCCGACAAGCGCTACGAGATCACGTCTCTCTACGGCACGCTCGGCCGCGCCGCCTATGGCGGCGTGCGGGTCAAGTTCTGATCGGAGGACGAAACATGGAGCAGATGATCACGACACCTGAGCTTCGAAACGAGGAGTCCGACGCGATCCGGCGAGGGATCTGGATCGCCCTGCTGACCGGGGCGAGCATCGTCTTCAGCATCGCCTTCAAGTGCGCCATGCCGTTCGCGGCCCTCGCCACCCTGGCCGCGATGAACATGCAGCGGCGCGACGCGGTGGCGCTTGTCGCCATGGCGTGGCTGGTCAACCAGGCGATCGGCTTCGGCCTGCTGCACTATCCGCACACCCTGGAGACCTACACCTGGGGTGCAGCGATCGGGGCCGCCGCCCTGCTCGCGCTGGGCGCAGCGATGGGGGTCGCCGCCTTGGAGCGGTTCGGGCGGTGGGGCGCGACGGGCGCGGCCTTCGCGGCGGCCTTCGTCGCCTACGAAGCAGCGCTTTACGCGACGTCGCTGCTCATGGGCGAAGGCCTTCGTGATTTCACCCCGCCAATCGTAGCCAAGGTGCTGGAGATCGACGCGCTCGGATTGGTCGGCCTGCTCGTCCTGCACCAGGCGGCCCTGGGGCTCAAGCTGGTGGAGCCCCGCCTCTCCCCCCGCAGCCTTGCGGCCGGTGCGTGACCTTATGACAATCGGTAGGCTCGGATGCTGATCGACTCGGCGCCTGGCGCAGAGCTGGTGGTCTGCACCACCTGCCGCCTGTCCGAGGACCAGCGGGAAGACGCCGAAGGGGGCCGTGGCGGAGCCCTCCTGCTGGAGGCGCTGAGGTGCGCCCTCGTCGGACATCCCGCGGAGGGCGTGCTCGCGTTACAGCCCATGCCGTGCCTGTTCGCCTGCACGAGCCATTGCACCGTGCACATCCGGGCGCCCGGAAGGATGGGCTACCTGCTCGGCCGCTTCTCGCCTACGCGGGAAGACGCCACGGCGCTCCTCGACTATGCGGCTGCGCACTTGAAAAGCCCAGACGGGGTGGTGCGGTTCTCGGATTGGCCGGAGGGCGTGAAGGGCCACTTCATTGCGCGGCTCCCGCCGGAAGGCTACATCTGGACGCCCGATCCCGTCTCGTAGCCAGGCCGCCTCCCGCTCAGCAGTCGGTGACGAAGCGGCGGATGTCGGTGCGCTGCTCCCAACCCAGCCGTTGCAGCTCCGGCTCCTGGGCTAGGCGTCGAGGGAAGCCGAGGCAGACATAGGCCACAAACCTCCAGGTCTTCGGCTGCCCGAGCTGAGCGGCGATGGCGTCGGGATCTAGGATGGACACCCAGCCCAGGCCGACGCCGTGTGCCCGGGCCGCCAGCCACATGGAATGGATCGCCGCGACGACGGAGTAGTCCAGCGTTTCGGGCATCGTCCGCCGCCCCAGGCCCCGTCCCTTCGCTGCGCCATGATCGCTGAAGACGGCGAAATGCACCGGGGCCTCGTCAAGGCCCGCAAGCTTCAGGCGCGCGTACAGCGCGGCGTCGTCGCCATCGTACCCGGCCAGGGCGTCGGCGTTGCAGGCCTCGAAGTTGCTGCGCACCGCGGCGCGGTGCCCGGCGCTGCGGACGCGAGCGAACCGCCAGGGCTGGCTCAGCCCGACAGAGGGCCCGAGAGCTGCGGCCTGGAGCAGTACGTCGATGATGGTGTCCGGTATGGCGTCGGTGCGAAAGCTCCTGACGTCGCGACGCCAGGTCATGAGCTCGACCAGGGCGGATCGAAACTCCGGCGTCTGGAAGGACGCTTCCGTGCGCGTCGTCGCAAGCGTCATGTCCATGGCCGGTATGTCTCTTCTCTTCAGGGCGGAGCCACGCGCCTCGTCATGTTCCGATGTGGGCCTCGTCATCCTTGGCTCTGAAGCCTGAGGGTCGGGAGAGCTGCTTCTTCGCCTTTAGGAGATAGGAGCGCGCTGCAATACGAGTGTCAATTAAGGAATTAGGATCCGAGGCGTCGCTCCCGGCTGCATTGAGCGGGTCACTCTCTCGCGCGACGTTCCATGGCCTAGCGGGCCGGAGGCTCGGAACGCCGGCGTGGCTCCCACCAGGCGGCAGGGTCGTGGCCAGGATTCGCCGCAGCAGGCGCTCAGGGATGCGCGCGGTCACGCAGCTGGCGACGATGATGCCGGGGCTCGAGCCGACCAGCAGCGATCCCAGCAGTCCCAGGTCGACCGACCCCGTCAGCCAGTGTCCCGCGCCTGCGGTCAGGGTGAGCGGCACGGCGTGGGCGATGCCGGAACCAGCCCGTGCTGAGCGCGCCCTGCAGTCTGGCGCCGACACATCGTGGGCTTGGGCTAGACGCTTTCGAGAAGATGGGCGGGGCACTCTGTGCGAGGCACGGCGCCGGGATCGCCTTTGCGGCTGCTGACGTCGATGGCGAAGAGCAACTGATCGTCGCAGTTCCTGACGTCCAGGCGCCAGCCCGGTCCTTCCCAGAAGCGCTCCGGATCTTCGAGGATCATGGCTCCCGCCAATCGGGCCGCCTCGATGCGCGCGGTGCTCAAGTCGGCAAGTTCCAGACCTAACCGAAGGCCGGGGTCGTCGCCGAGCACGTCGAAGTGGAAGCAGGGCACGCTAGTCTCCATTTCTGTTGTCCCTAGCCCAAGTTTTCGGCGCACATCCCAGGCCGGAACAATACCAAATGAGCTTGCCTGAGCGATGGCGCGTGCCGCGGCGAGCTGAGCGCGAGCCCA
Source organism: uncultured Caulobacteraceae bacterium (assembly GCA_964249945.1). GTDB lineage: Bacteria > Pseudomonadota > Alphaproteobacteria > Caulobacterales > Caulobacteraceae > CAHJWH01. Next base: position 5,671 of record CAXUEN010000014.1, read on the forward strand.
TTCCGTATGCGCCGCTTCTCAGCCTTGGCGGTGAGCGCCTGGGCGGTTCGGGTGTGTCTGGCCCCGCCCTCGCTGGAGGCCTCATCGAAAGCCCGGCGAAGCCACGAACGTCGTTTGGTCGGCATGGAGCGCGCGGGATGGCGCGGCCGGCTGCAGCCATCAGGACTTGCGGATGCGCAAGGTCCCTGCGGCAGCAGGTCGGCCGGCCGCCGCTGCGACGTTGGCGCTGCGCCGCAAGGCCGGAACGAACGGAGCCGGCGCAATCCGAACCTGCCGCCGTGGCGCAGGCGGCGTCTTTGACGAAGGCGCGCCTCTGGGGGCGTTGATCTTCGAGTCCGACGGTAGCTGGGAGGGCTGAGCGGATTTGGCGACCTGCAGCGAACCCAAATGTCCGCTCCACCGGCCTCCGAGCGTCCGCGACCGGAGCAGGTCCTGTGGCGGCTCAAGCCGAGCCACGACGGCGTCGCCGCCGGGTGGTAGAAGCCTCCATGAGCTTCGACCATGTCGCCGACGTCATGAGTGGACTGAAGCCGCTATCCCGGCTGGACCGTCCGCTCGAGATGGTGCGCCAGTTCACGCCGAACTGGTTCGCCGCCACCATGGGGACGGGCGTACTGGCGCTCATCCTGCCGCAGCTACCTGGCGCCGGGGCCGTGCTGCGACCCCTCGCAGAGGGGCTGTGGTGGTTCGACGTGGCGCTCTTCCTCCTCTTCTCGGGGCTTTACACCGCGCGGTGGACGCTGTTCGGCCACGAGGCGAAGCGCATCTTTGGCCACAGCGTGGTCTCGATGTTCATCGGCACGATCCCGATGGGCCTGGCGACGATCCTCAACGGGGCGCTCGCGTTCGCCTTGCCGAGGTTCGGGAGCAGCGTCGTTCCGGTCGTGGAGGCGCTGTGGTGGCTGGACGTCGTCCTGGCCGTCTCCTGCGGCGTCGGCATTCCCTTCCTGATGTTCACCCGCCAGGAGCACCGGATCGACGAGATGACGGCGGTCTGGCTGCTCCCCGTGGTGGCGGCCGAGGTCGCCGCGGTGACGGGGGGGCTGCTCGCTCCGCACCTGCCCGCCCGTCAGTTCGTCGTATTGATGACGAGCTACGCCCTCTGGGCCTATTCGGTGCCGGTGGCCTTCGGCATCCTCTCGCTGCTCATCCTGCGGATGGCGCTTCACAAGCTTCCGCCGGCCAGCGTGGCGGCGTCCAGCTGGCTCGCCCTCGGGCCGATCGGCACGGGCGCGCTCGGCCTGATGGTCATGGGCGCCGACGCGCCGGCTATCTTCGCCGCCCAGGGTTTGCCGGGCGTCGGCGCGATCGCGCAGGGGCTCGGCGTCCTGGCGGGCGTCCTGCTGTGGGGCTTCGGGCTCTGGTGGCTGTTCCTCGCGATCCTCATCACGATCCGCTACTTCCGCGCGGGCGTGCCCTTCAACCTCGGCTGGTGGGGCTACACCTTCCCGCTCGGCGTCTACACGGTCGCGACCTTGAAGCTAGGGACGACGCTGCACCTGACCCTCTTCACCGCCATCGGCGCCATTCTGGCGACAGCCTTGGCCGCGATGTGGGTGATCGTCATGTCCCGGACGCTGCATGGCGGCTGGAAGGGCCACCTCTTCGTGTCGCCCTGCATCGCAAACGCCAACTGACCGAGGTGCCGGCGTGCGCGTGCGCGCCTGTTCCTCAGCGGCGCGGGACGCCGACCGGCCGACCTTCAGGTCTCATGGCTTGGGCTGGGCGAGGCCGGCCGGCGGGTGGCGGGATCAGCGGAAGCGGCTTCGGTAGCCCGCCCGTGCAGCCCTCCAACGCCTTGAGCATCAGGCCGACGGCGGTCTCGAGTTGGGCGTCGCGGCCGGCCAGCAGGTGTGCGGGCTCGTCTTCCACCACGTCGTCGGGATCGACGCCGTGGTTCTCTCCCATCCAGCAGGGCGATGGCGTCGAGCCGACCTGAACAGTGCGCACCGGCGAAGACGGGCGGCGGCCAGCCGTCTTTGCCGATGACACACCGCCGAGGCGCTTACACCGCGGCTAACTGCCTCAACCAAAGCGGGTCGTTTGAGACAGTTTCGAGCGTGGCCGAGCCGACTTCAAGGTTACGCGGCCATGCCGGATGAGCTACAATTTCGCCACCGCGGAGCCTCAATTGCTGAGGAGTGGGCGAAGGCTCGTACTCTGCGAACCTTGCGCGTTGCATGCCCGCTGGATGTTGGATGACGGACTCTAAGCTATCTCGCGGGCGGGCTCCTGCGGCGAGCGCGCTGGCGCTGGCGCTCCTCGCAGGCAGCGTCCTGGTCGATATCAGCGCAGCACAGGCCCAGACCCTGCCGCCGTCGGTCGTGGACAACGCCGCCCGCCAGGCGGAGGCGCTGCAGCGGGAACAGCAGCTGCGCGCCCAGGAACAGCAGAACCGGGACGCCGCGAGCAAGCGCCCGCCGACGGAACTCCAGGCGCCCGAGCCCGCGGCTCCGAGCCTTGCCGACACCGGACAGTGCCGCACCATCACCGCCATCCAGTTGCTGGACGCCAAGCGATTCCCCGCCGCAGACCAGGACCGGATCCTCAAGCCCTATCTCGGCAAGTGCCTGCGGGCCGAGGATGTCGGCGCGCTGCTCTCGGCGGTGACCAAGTTCTACATCGACCACGGCTACTCCACCACGCGTGCCTACATCCCCGGCCAGGACCTCTCCGGCGGCCGGCTGCAGATCCTGATCGTGGAGGGCAAGGTCAACGCGTTGAAGCTGAAGGGCGCGGGCGTCCTTCTGGCCGGCGCCTTCCCGGACGTGGTCGGCCGCATTCTGAACCTGCGCGACTTCGAGCAGGGCCTGGACCAGATCAATCGCCTGCTCTCCAACCACGCCACCTTGGACATCCAGCCCGGCGACAAGCCCGGCGACAGCGTGGTGGTGATCGACAATACGCCGACCTTCCCGCTGCACTTCGCCGCCAGCTATGACGACTACGGCGTGCGCGCCACCGGCCAGAACGAGGGCTCGTTCACCGTCAGCCTCGACGACCCGCTGCACCTGAACGACTACTTCAGCTACACGCGCACCCAGTCCTATCTCGGCCGCCGCAGTCCGGACGCTTCGGACGCCAACAACTTCCTCTACTCCATTCCCTACGGCTACTGGACTCTGTCCGCAGGGGGCCTGACCTCGGACTATCACGAGCGGATCATCTCCCCGCAGGATCAGGTGATCGACCTCAGCGGCGACTCCGAGACCGCCTACCTGCGGCTGGAGCGGATGATCTACCGCGACCAGTACACCCGCATCACCGCCGGCGCCGACCTCACCGCCAAGCTGTTCACCAACGACCTGGACGGGGAGCGGCTGGCTACCAGCTCGCGCGATCTGACGGTTGCCGACTTCACCCTGAGCGCCACCCGCAACCTGCCGGCGGGCCTGGTTACCGCCAACATCGGCTTCTCCCAGGGGCTGAAGCTGTTCCACGCCCTGCACGACGCGTCCGACCTGCCCGACGAGGCGCCGCGCGCCCAGTACAGGAAGCTGACCTTCGGGGCCTTCTACCAGACCTCGTGGGCGGCCTGGGGGCGCACCGCCAGCGTCTCCAGCCAGTTCGCCGGCCAGTACAGCTTCGACACGCTGTATGCGACCGAACAGTTCTCCATCGGCGGCCCGTTCACCGTGCGCGGCTTCTACGACAGCTTTTTCGCCGACGACAACGGCGGCTTCATCCAGAACACCCTGTCCATCACCCAGCCTCTGCCACAGGTGGCGCACATGCCGGCCTCCATCCGCCCCTATGCGGGGCTGGACGCGGGCTTCGTCAGCGGCAATGCGCACGACACGCCGGAAGGCACTCTGGTCAGCGCGTTGCTTGGCTTCGGCCTGAACGTCTCTGTGCTGTCGGTGGACGTCTTCGTCGGCCATCCCATCGCCGCCCCCTCGATCGCCCATCAGTACGGCTTCAACCCGTTCGCCCGTGTCTCGCTGGCCTTCTGAGCCGGCGCTTCCGTCACTCGCGTAGGAGATCATCCATGAGTGCCCCCACTACCCGTGGTTACGCCCTGGCCCTGACCCTGCTGGGCGGCAGCGCGCTTTCCGTGCCCCCCTCCGCCGCCGCCGCGCCGGCCGCGGGCCTGCCGGTGGCGCCGATCGGCGTCTCCACCCAGGCGGCGATCACCGCCAACGGCACGCCGCTGGTGAACATCGCCACGCCGAACGCGGCAGGCCTGTCGCACAACCACTATTCCAGCTTCAACGTCGACAGCCGCGGCTTGGTGCTGAACAACGGCGGCGCGGCCCAGACCTCCTGGTCCTCGGTGCTGGCCGGGCGGGTGGCGTCCAACCCGAACCTCGCCGCCAGCGGACCGGCGACGGTGATCCTGAACGAGGTGGTTTCGCCCAACCGCTCGCTGCTGGCCGGCTATATCGAGGTCACGGGCTCCAAGGCCGACGTGATCGTGGCCAATCCCTACGGCATCACCGTGGACGGGGCGGGCTTCATCAACACCCATCAGGCCACCCTGACCACCGGCGCGCCCGTGATCGGCGCCGACGGGTCGCTGACGGGCTTCAAGGTCACCGGCGGCGACATCGCCGTCCAGGGCGCAGGGCTTGACGCCACCCAGACCGACTACCTGGCCCTAATCAGCCGCGCCATTACGGTGGAGGGCCAGGTCAACGCCCAGGCGCTGGACGCCGTGGCCGGGGTGGGGAGCTGGGACTACGCCACCCTGACCTTCACCGCGGCCAAGGGCGACGCCAACACGCCGACCGTCGCCATCGACTCCAGCGCGCTCGGCGGCATGTACGCCAACCGCATCCGGCTGATCGCCACCGAGGCGGGGGTGGGCGTGCGCCTGCTGGGCGGCGTGGCCGCCAACGCCGGCCAGCTGTCGATCACCGCCGATGGCCAGATCACGGTCGCCTCGCAGGTCTCGGCCTCCACCACCCTGGCGGTGAGCAGCCAGTCCGCAGGCATCACCCTGACCGACGCCTCGCTGCTCTCCGGCGGCGACACGACCCTGTCCGCCGCCAACGGCGCCCTGAGCTTCACTGGCGGCGTGCTGAGCGCGGGCGGCGCCCTGTCGCTGACCGGCGGGAGCCTCGCCGATGCGGGCGACGGCTTCGCCCTCACCAACGACAACCAGCGCTATGGCGCCACGGGCCTGACGCTCGCCATCGGCGGCGCGGGCCAGATCGACAACGTCGCCTACACCACCGGCGGTCCCCTGGGCGCGACCCTGGGCTCCCTCGCCGTGGGCGCGGCCGGCGCGACCCTGTCCAGCAGCACGACGCTGAGCCTGACGGCCACGGCCGGCGACCTCGCCCTGGCGGGCGCCACCGTCTATGCGGCGGGTGACCTGAACCTCGGCGCCAGCGGCACGGTCTCCACCCTGGCCAGCGCCAACGGCGGGGTGGAGAGCGGCTTCGGCAATCTCGGTGTAACCGGCGCCCTGGCTAACGGCGGAGTGATCCTCGCCAACGACGGGACGCTCACAGTGCGCGGCGGCGCGATCACCGACACCGGGTCCCTGGAGGCCGCCGGCGCCCTCAGCCTCGCCGACGCACAGGGCGGCGCGAGCGAAGCGGTCAGCATCTCGGGTAATGTGATCTCCAATGCGGCCGTGAGCGTCCAGGCCGCCAAGCTCGGCGTGCTGGCGGGCGGGGAGGTCGAAGGACTCGGCGGCGTGACGCTGACCAGCGCCAGCCTGGACAACGCCGGCTCGATCCTGGTCCCCGCGCCGACCAGCGGGACGGCGCCAACGCTGCAGATCGCCATTGGCGGCCTGACAAACGCGGCGAGCGGCGTGATCAGTGGCGCGGGCGTTCTGAACGTGACCGCCTCCGGCCCGGTCAGCGACGCCGGCGCCCTGGTGGCCAGCGGCGACCTTACCCTCGCCGGGGCGACGCCTGCCCAGGCGCTGGCGGTCACCGTGACGCCCACGGGTTCGATCAGCACGAGTGGGCAGTTCTCACTCCAAGGCGTCTCGGACACCCTGGCGATCCAGGCGACCTCGGCCCGCGTTTTCGGCCAGGTGCTGGCCAAGACAGTGGCGTTGCAGCTGGCGACGCTCAGCGTGGACGGCCTGCTTCAGTCCAGCGATGCGATGAGCGTCGCCGACGCCGGCGCGCTGGGTGTGACCGGCACGATCGCTTCGGGCGCCGGCCTGACGCTGACCGGGGGCGCCGCGACCAACGGTGGTGTGATCTCCGCCGCGGCACCCGCCAGCGTCCACTTCGCCAGCTTCTCCAACTCCGGCCAGCTCATCGCCGGCGGCGCGGCGACCGACAGCTCGACGATGACCGTGGACGGCCTGCTGACCAACACGGCCACGGGCCTGCTGCAGTCCAGCGGCGGCCTGACCCTCGTCTCGGGCGTCCAGGGCGTCTCTGGCGTCACGCCCACCGTGGCCATCTCCAACGCCGGCTCGATCCTGGCCGGCGCCGGCGACCTGACCATCAGCGTCGCCACCTCCGGCCAGCCGGTGGAGATCGACAATCTCGGGTCCGCCGCCTACCTGCAGTCCACCCACGGCGCGGTGAAGATTACCAGTCCGGTGGCCACCCTGGACAACACCGGCGTGGTCTACGCCGCCAGCGCCAATCTCAACCTCGTCAGCCTGACCAATACGGGCGTGGTGCAGACCACGAGCGGCGACCTCGTGCTCGCCTCGGCCGCCGCCTTCATCAACGCCGGCACGCTCCTGTCCGCCGCGGGCGTCACCCTCAGCGCGCCCAACGTGACCAACAGCGGCCAGCTGCAGGCCGCGACCGGCGTGACCCTGACCGCCCAGAGCCTGGACGACAGCGGGACCCTCATCGGGGCGACCGCGACCGGCGCCTCCAACACGCTGAACCTCGCCGCCCTGACGGTGGAGGCCGGCGGCGCGCTGCAATATGCGGGCGACCTGAAGCTGACGGTGTCCAAGACCTTCACCGACGCCGGGACCCTGCTCGCCACCGGCGCGCTTGGCGTGGACGGCGGCACGACCGCCAACCTCCAGCTGGAGCGGACCGGGGTGCTGCAGGCGGGCGGCCTGCTCACGCTCACCGCCAACAGCCTCTCGCCCCAGACGGGCTTCCAGATGGTCGCCGCCACCGGCGATCTGACCGCCAAGGACTTCGACAACTCAGGCATCCTGTCCTTCACCGGCGACTTGGCGCTGACCGTCAAGGGCGATGTGACCAACAGCGGGACCCTCTACAACGGCGGCGTGCTGACCCTCCAGGCCGCCGGCTTCGACAACACCGGCGGCAAGATCGAGAACGGGAGCCGTGCGGGAGGCGTGGAGGCCGACGGCGGCGGCGTGCTGACCCTCACCGGCCGGTTCAGCAACAGCGGCCTGGTCATCCTGGGGGCCGCGGCGAATGGAGCCGGCAGCGGCCAGATTACTGCGGCGACGGTCACCACGGTCGCGAACTCGGTGCTGCAGAGCACGGGCGCTTTGCAGCTGACCAGCACCGGCGATCTGAGCAACTCAGGCGCCGTCATCGCCGGCGGCGACCTGACCCTCAGCATCGCCAGCCTGACCGGCTTGCAGAACCGGTCCGGGGCCCTGCTGCAGTCGGGGGGAACCCTGACCTACGCCGGTGACATCTCGACCCAGGCCGGCGCCATCGTGGGCGACACGCTGAACCTTTCGACCGGCAGCGGCTTCATCAACGCCGGTTCGATCCAGGGCGGTTCGGGCGCAAGCCGGCTGGAGGTCGGGGGCGATCTGACCAACACGGGCTCCATCCTCTTCGGCGCCGGGAACAACGCCTCAGGCGTGGCCGGCTCGGGCGTCGTCCTGGCCATCGACATCGACAACGCGGGCAAGCTCCAGTCGCTCGGCGACCTCACTCTCCAGGTGAACGGGACCTTCTCACCGACGGGGGCCTTCACCCCGGGCGTGCTGACGAACGAAGCGGGAGCCCAGATCGTGGCGGTGGGCGACCTCGCCCTGTCGGCCCAGTACGGCCCCGGCCTGAACGTGGACAGCTCCGGCCTGCTGGAAAGCGGCGGAGCGATGAAGATCCTCGGCAGCGCCTCGGACCCCGACGAGTACGTGCAGCTTAAGGACGGCGCGCAGAGCGGCGGCGACCTGACCATCACGACCTACGCGTTGGAGATCGGGGACGTCCAGTTCTTCTCGCCCTCGACCCTGGCCACCCTCCAGGCGGGCGGCGCCTTCCACATCACCGCCAACACCCTCGACCCGTTGCTGAACGGCGATCAGCTGCTCGCCTTCGGCTCGGGCGCCTCCAGCCTCACCGTGCAGGCGTCCCCGCTCTACAACGCAGGGTCCATCTACGCCGCGGGCGACCTCGGCATTTCCGCCCAGAGCGTCACCAACACCTCCACCGGCGGCATAGCCTCGTCAGGCGACCTGAGGCTGACCACCAGTGACGGGAGCGCCAGCGGCGGCATCGCCAACAGCGGCTCGATCTACGCCGCGGGCGCGGTCGATCTCGAGGCCCGGAACGGCGGCACGATCGCCAACGGCGCATCCAACATCGACAACAGCGCCGCCCTGATCGAGGCGGACGGCGTCGGACGGTCGCAGTTCACCGCAGGGACCTTCGAGAACTACAGCACCATCAACGTCGGCGGCGATCTCACCATTTCGGCGCCCACCTTCATCAATGACATCGCCGTTGCGCCCACGGCCGTGTGGGGCGGCGTGGCGCCGCCAGCCGGGACCGACACGAGGACTTACAGCGGCATACCGCTTTACGAAGGGGGCGGTACGTACGGCCAAGCCTACTTCCCCGCAACCGACATCCACGACCAGCTGCTGTTTCCGACCACCGCGACGGCGAACCAGACCGGCGGCTCCGGAGGTGAGATTCTGTTCGATGAAAACTCGGATTATGCCAGCCAGTATTTCGACCTCGCCTCCCGGCAGTCGGGGTTCAAGAATAATCAAACGAACAAAATCGTCGAATACGACGGTCCTAACGGCGCGATATCCCAGAGCGACACCTACTATACCGACACCTACTCGGTCGCCCAGCACTGGGCGACGACACCAGCGCCGAATGCGCAGATCAATGCGGGCGGCGCGCTGACCATCGCCACCCATTCCGGCGAGATGAAAGGCGGTATCGCCCAGGCTCAGACCGTCGTGCTGCAGGCCACCGACGCCCAGGGCAGACCCGATGAAGGCGGCGCCAGCCAGCCGACCTTCACGATCACCAGCTATGCGCTGCTGCAGGACAACTTCACCACGACCTACGACCATCAGGTCGTGGTGGGGGCCTACGACGACCCCTACGACCAGGCTCAGGTCTCCTACGCCGAGGTCACCACCACGGGCGTGCCCGCAGGCTTCTATGCCCAGAACGTCCAGGGCGGCCGGGGCTTCAACCTCGTCCTGACCGGATGCACCACCTGCACCGACAATGCGGGCCATCAGGCCTTCGGCGCGCCCACCCAGACGGCGGCGACGGCGGCGCCGAGCGCCATGGCCCCGAAATCGACCCAGTCCTCGGTGAGCGCCGCCACGCCCACATCGCCGTCCGCGTCCGCCAAGGGTGCGTCGGCCCAGAAGACCGCCGGGGCGGCCACACCCGTCGCCTACAACACCACGCCCTCGTCTCCCTCGGCCCTGGGCCTGAAGATCAGCCTGCCCACCAGCCCGAACGGCTTCTACGTCGTCAACTCCAACCCGGACTCCCGCTATCTGGTGGAAACCAACCCGCTCTACACCTCCGAGAGCCAGTACGACGACAGCACCGGCGCCACCAGCACCGGAACCACAAGCACAGGGGGCGGCACAATTATCTCGGGTGGCGGCGGTACGATCACCTCGGGCGGCGGGACCACCACGACACCCGTCACCACGACACCCGTCACCACGACACCCGTAACCACGACACCCGTCACCACGACATCCGTCACCATCACGCCGGTGACCACGACTCAGGTCAGCACTGGCGGCGACACCACAATCAGCTCGGGCGAGAACACCGGCTCGTCGACCGCTACGGAGAGCGCCACAGCCGCAGCCTCAAACACGGCGACTCAGACCGGCTCGACGGTGGTCACCACGACACCGGTCACCACCACGCCGGTCACCACGACGCCGGTCGCCACGACGCCTGTGACCACCACGCCGGTCGCCGTCCTGCCGACGACGCCGGTGGACTCCGACTATCTGGCGGCCCTGCTCGGCTACAATCCGGACCAGCTGGAGCAGCGGCTGGGCGACGGCGCCTACGAGCAGCAGCTGATCAGCCAGCAGCTGGTCTCCGACGCCGGCACCAGCCGCATCTACGCCTCAGACACCGTCGCCCAGCAGACGCGGGTGCTCTACCAGCAGGCGGCCGCCCAGGCGCAGACCCTGGGCTTGGTCTACGGCCAGCCGCTCACCGCCGCGCAGCAGGCCGACCTGCAGTCCGACATCGTGTGGCCGGTCTCCACCCTGGTGCAGGGCCACCTGGTGCTCACGCCGGTGGTCTATCTCAGCTCGGCCACCCGTAACGCCTTCGACACCGGCGCGCCGGAGATCGCCGCCAACAACGCCAACCTGCAGCTGGCGTCGCTCACCAGCAACGGGGGCGCCATCGTCGCCACCCAGACCCTGGTGCTGAGCACCACCGGCCAGGTGCAGAACAACGGCGGCCTGATCCAGGCGGCCGACCTCGGCATGAGCGTCAACGGCGGCTTCACCAACAACGGGACCATAACGGGCGCGCACTCCTTGGCGCTCACCACCACGGGCGACCTGACCAACAGCGCCCGCGGCGTCATCAGTTCCGGCGACGGCAGCGTGCAGTCCACAGCGGGCTCGGTCACCAACAACGGCCTGATCACCGGCGGCTCCGCCGGCGGTATCAGCGTCGAGGCCGCAAACAACGTCAACAACAACGCCAATATCACCGGCGCCAACACCGTCATCATCGCCGACAACGGCGCAGTGAACAACAACGGCGGCCTGATTTCGGGAACCTCCAGCCTGGGTGTGAAGGCCAACGGGAACGTGAACAACATCTCCGGCCAAATTCAGGGCGGGAACGTCGCGATCCAGTCGGTCACCGCCGACGTCAACGACGTCACCACCAGCCAGACCAACACCGCCGCCAACGGCGACTACAGCACCAGCTTCGGCGCCAAGGCCGGCATAGCCGCCACCGGCACGCTGGCGCTGAACGCCGCCCACGACATCAACGTCACGGACGCCAACCTGACGTCCGGCGGCGACGCCTCGCTGGTGGCGGGAAACAACATCAACGTCACCGCCCTGGCCGACAAGGAGAAGTCGACCACCGATAATGGCGGCTCGTCCAACATCTTCTCGTCTTCGTCCAGCACCACGACCAAAACGTCGAGCACCCTGCAGGGCTCTAACGTCGCTGTCGGCGGCGACCTCTACGCCCAGGCCGGCAAGGACCTGAACATCGCCGCCTCCAACGTGACGGCGGGCGGCGAGGCGGACCTGATCGCGACGAACAACGTCAACATCACCGGCGGCCAGAACAGCGCCACCACATCCACCACCACCAAGAGTTCCAACTGGTTCGGCAGCAGCAGCTCCACCCACACCGACAACTCGACCACTAACGTCGCGTCCAACGTCAGCGCCGGCAAGCTCTACGTCGGCGCCGGCGATCCCACGACGGGCGTGGGCGACATCAACATCACCGGCAGCAATGTGAACGTGGCCGGCGATGCGGAGCTGCAGGCCGGCCACAACGTCAACATCGCCAACGCCACCAACAGCCGCACCGTCACGGACCAGAGTTCCCAGAGCGGGATCGGCGTCAGCAACGCGCTGTACGGCAACGTGCAGGACACCAAGACCAACGCCAGCACCACCAACGTCGCCTCCAACCTGAACACCGGCGGTGCGCTGGCGGTGATCGCCGGCAACGACGCCAACATCTTGGGGTCCAACGTCAACGGCGGCGGCGGGGGCGGCATCCAGGCTGGCCACAACGTCAATATCCTGGCCGGCCAGAACACCTCCGACATCTCCGAGACGAAGATCAGCAACACCATCCTGGGCGTGTCCGGCTCGGGCGCCGCCTCAGGGACCGCGACGGCCGGGGCCAACGGCTCCGCCTCCGCCAGCGCCAACCTCGGCCAACTTCAGGCCGGCGCGAGTGCGGGCGGCGGCGCCAGCGCCTCGGCCGACAGCAGCAACGGCTATGCGGCGGGCACGAACACCTCCACCGGCGCGGGCGTGAACGGGAGCAACCCCGCCGGGACGGACGGCGTCGTCGGCGCCCAGGCCCAGGCTGCAGGCAGCGCCACCGCCGACGCCCAGGGGCAGGCCGACGCCACCGCAGGCCTCGCGCTCTACAACAACACGATCAGCCATTCCGACA
>CAXUEN010000015.1:0-17672 GCA_964249945.1 uncultured Caulobacteraceae bacterium
ACGGTGGCCCATACGCCCCCGCCGCTGGCGCCTCACCTGACGCCGCCGCCGCCGACCAACATGGTGGTGCCGCCCGCGCCGTTGCCGCCGGTGAAGGCCCCCGTGGCGGAATCGATTACGCCCCCGGCCCCGATCGTGGCTCCGCCAGCGCCGCCGGCTCCTCCGGCGCCCCCGCCGGTCCTGCCGACAAGTGCGATCACTACGGCGCCGGATAACGATGCGATGCAGGAGTATTACCCGCCCGATGCCCGGAGGAACGACAAGGGTGGCCGTGCCGTGATGACCTGTACCGTGACTGTCCGGGGTTCTCTGTCTGGGTGCGTGGTAGAATCCGACTCTGGAGACGGCTTCGGCGACGCGACGCTCAAGGTCGCTCACCTGTTCCGGGTCAAACCCGGGACGCTCAACGGCAAGCCTGTGGAGAGCAAGATCACCATACCGCTAAGATGGCAGACCGGCGGCTAAGTTCGGCGGACACCATCCTCGACGCCCCGGCTCGTCCGGGGCGTTTTTGTTTGTGGCCGGCGTGGCCGCTTGATCGGGTCTCGCGAGGCGACTAGAACAGCGCTTCTCCCGCAGATGTTCGCCGCCTTAGCTCAGTTGGTTAGAGCGCCAGATTGTGGCTCTGGAGGTCCCCGGTTCGAGACCGGGAGGTGGTACCATCTACAAGGCTCGATCCTTCAGGCCTCGTTCATCGCGCGCCTGCCACAACCCGCATGTCGCGCTTCGGAACCTTAGCCGTGGACTTTCATTCTGTAGCGCATCGGATCGGGAGACGATTATGCGGAAGTTCGTGACGGCGGTGAGCGCCTTGGCCACCCTGGCGTCCGTGACGGTCGCCGGCGGCGCGCCAGCCTCCGCTCAGGGCTACTACAACAACGGCTACCGGCACCATTATTACCACAGCTGCTACCGCGCAAAGCGCCACGCGGGCAACCAGGGCACCGTGGCCGGCGCCGCGACCGGCGGTGTGGCCGGCGCGCTGCTCGGTCACGGATTAGTGGGCGGCCTCGTGGGCGCGGGCGTCGGCGCGGTCGCGGGCCATGCCATCGCTAAGAGCACCGTCCACTGCTAGGGCGTTTACCTCTTCTTCGCGGGAGAGGGGTTGTTGAGCGCTGGCGACGCGTGGGCTAAGGCTCCCGCGTCGTCCGCCTTCAGGGCGACGGCTTAGCGCCGTTGACCCAGGACCCTTCCATGGCCGACATCGTCGACATCACCGCCCGGGAAATCCTGGACAGCCGGGGCAACCCTACGGTTGAGGTCGACGTGGCGCTCGAAGACGGCAGCTTCGGCCGATTCGCCGTGCCCTCGGGCGCCTCGACAGGCGCCCACGAGGCGGTGGAGAAGCGGGACGGCGACGACAACCGTTACGGCGGAAGGGGCGTCCAGAAGGCCGTCGATGCGGTGAACGGCGAGATTTTCGACGCCTTGTCCGGCTTTGACGCCGAGGACCAGCGCCGGCTCGACGCCGCGATGATCGAACTCGACGGCACCCCCAACAAAAGCCGGCTGGGCGCCAACGCGATCCTGGGCGTCAGCCTCGCCGCCGCCAAGGCCTCCGCTCAGAGCGCCACCCTGCCGCTCTACCGCTACGTCGGCGGCGTCTCGGCCCGGGTGCTGCCCACGCCCATGATGAACGTCATCAACGGCGGCGTGCATGCCGACAATCCCATCGACATCCAGGAGTTCATGGTCGTGCCCGCGGGGGCTGAGACCTTCGCCGACGCGCTGCGCATGGGCGCGGAGATCTTCCACGCCCTGAAGGGCGCGCTGAAGAACGCCGGGTTGAACACCAATGTCGGCGACGAGGGCGGTTTCGCCCCCAACCTCGCCTCCGCCGAGGAGGCTCTGGCCTACATCGTCAAGGCGGGCGAGGCGGCGGGCTACCAGGCCGGCGAGGACTTCTGGCTGGCGCTCGATCCAGCCTCCACCGAGTTCTACAAGGACGGCCGCTACGTGCTGGCGGGGGAGGGCAAGACCCTCGATTCCGCCGGCATGGTGGACTACTGGGCCACGCTGGTGGACGCCTTTCCCATCGTTTCCATCGAGGACGGCTGCGCCGAGGACGACCTGGAGGGCTGGGGCCGGCTCACCGAGGCGTTGGGCGAGCGCATCCAGATCGTCGGCGACGACCTGTTCGTCACCAATCCGGAACGGCTGGCCATGGGCATAGAGCAGGGCCTCGCCAACTCCATGCTGGTCAAGGTGAATCAGATCGGCACCCTGTCCGAGACCTTGGACGCGGTCGACATGGCCCACCGCGCCGCCTACACCGCGGTCATGTCGCACCGCTCCGGCGAGACGGAGGACGCCACCATCGCCGACCTGGCGGTGGCCACCAACTGCGGGCAGATCAAGACCGGCTCGCTAGCCCGCTCCGACCGGCTGGCCAAGTACAACCAGCTGCTCCGCATCGAGGAGGCTCTGGGCGACCAGGCCGTGTTCGCCGGCAAGGGCGTGTACCGGGGGCTGTAGGTCTTCTCCTCCCCTGCGCAGCGGGGGAGGGGGACCACGCGAAGCGTGGTGGAGGGGGCGTGGCCGCCGCCGGTCTGTCTCGCGTTGCTCGCCCCCTCCGTCTCGGCGCGTATCTGCGCCGCGCCACCTCCCCCGCTCCGCAGGGCGGGAGACTTGCGGCTAACTCCGCATTAACCCTCTTCGCCCATCCCATCGGTCGTGGTCCGGCCTGGAGTCGCGCATGTTGCATCGTCTGCGCCCCTATATTCCGACCGCCCTGTTCGCCCTGCTGATCTTCTACTTCGGCTACCAGGCGCTCACCGGCGACCGCGGGCTGCTCACCCGTCCGCAGCGCAATGCGGCGCTGGCCGCCCGCACCCAGGAGCTGAAGCGGCTGCAGGCGCAGGAGGCGGAGCTCGACACCCGCATCCGCCTGCTCGGCGACGCCTCGCTGTCGCGGGACCTGTTGGACGAGCGGGCGCGGGAGATCCTGGGCTTTGCCGATCCTCGCGATTACGTCATCCGGGTCGCCCGCCGCACCGACTGATTTGACGCTTTCCCCCCGTCCACGGGCGCTTTAGACAGGGGCCTCGCCACGGGAGACCTCGACTTATGGCGCGTGCAGCCAAGCCGCCTACCGCCGCCGCCAAGCGCGCACCCGCCGGCCGGACGGTGCGGTCCGTTCCGGAGGCTAAGGCCGCCGCAGCCAAGCCGAACGAAGTCCCCGCGCCGTCCGACCACAACCACCCCCCGGACGCTGCATCCAAGGCGGAGATGCTGGCCTGGTACAAGGACATGCTGCTGATCCGCCGCTTCGAGGAGCGGGCGGGCCAGCTCTACGGCATGGGCCTGATCGGCGGCTTCTGCCACCTCTACATCGGCCAGGAGGCGATCGCGGTCGGCATGCAGTCGATCGCGCGGGATGGCGACGAGGTCATCACCGGCTATCGCGAGCACGGCCACATGCTGGCCGCCGGCATGGACCCCAAGGCGGTGCTCTCGGAGCTGACCGGGCGCGCCACGGGCTCGGCCCGGGGCAAGGGCGGCTCCATGCACATGTTCTCGGTGGAGAAGGGCTTCTTCGGCGGCAACGGCATCGTTGGCGCGCAGGTGCCGCTGGGCACGGGGCTGGCCTTCGCCAACTGGTACCGGGGCGACGGCCGCGTCAGCTACACCTACTTCGGCGACGGGGCGGCGAACCAGGGCCAGGTCTACGAGGCCTTCAACATGGCCGAGCTGTGGAAGCTGCCGGTGGTCTACGTCATCGAGAACAACCAGTACGCTATGGGAACGAGCGTCGAGCGCGCCTCGTCCCAGACCCACCTGTTCCGCCGGGGGGAAAGCTTCAACATCCCGGGCGAGGAGGTGGACGGCATGGACATCGAGGCGGTGCGGGAGGCGGGCGCCCGGGCCGCCGAGCACGCCCGATCCGGCAAGGGCCCCTACATCCTGGAGATGAAGACCTATCGCTACCGCGGCCACTCCATGAGCGATCCTGCCAAGTACCGGACGCGCGAAGAGGTGGACGAGGTGCGCAAGACCCGCGACCCCATCGACCACCTGCGCGAGAAGCTGGAACAGCGCGGCTTCGCCGACGAGGCGGCGCTGAAGGTGATCGACGCAGAGGTGAAGAAGATTATCGCCGACGCCGCCGAGTTCGCCCGCACCGCTCCCGAGCCGGACCCGAAGGAACTCTACACCGACGTCTACGCAGAGGCTTGAGCAGTTAACGTGACCGACGTCCTCATGCCCGCCCTCTCCCCCACGATGGAGGAGGGCACCCTGTCCAAGTGGAACGTCAAGGTCGGCGACAAGGTGTCGGCGGGCGACGTCATCGCCGAGATCGAGACCGACAAGGCCACTATGGAAGTCGAGGCGGTGGACGAGGGCGTGGTGGACGCGCTGCTGGTGGAGGCCGGGACCGAGGGCGTGAAGGTGAACGCGCCGATCGCGCGGCTGAAGGGTGACGGCGAGGAGAGCGCCAAGGAGCCCCCCTCGTCGGCGTCGCCGCCACTTCCCCCACAAGGGGAATATCAGGAAGCGCCGCCTAGCTCCTCCCCCGTTGGAGGAGGCGGCCGCGAAGCGGACGGAGGGGGCTCCGTCGCCGCCGCGCCCGTGGCCGTCGCCAAGCCGAACGCCGCCGAGGCGAGCGCGGGAGAGCCGGAGAAGCAGCCGCCGGAAACAGCGGAGAAGAAGCCTGAAGGTGAAGGGCCTGCAGCCGTCGCCGCGCCCACTCCGCTCGCCGACCCCGACGTGCCTGCAGGGACCAAAATGGTGATGACCACGGTGCGAGATGCGCTGCGCGACGCCATGGCTGAGGAGATGCGCCGCGACGACAGCGTCTTCCTGATCGGTGAGGAGGTCGCCCAGTATCAGGGCGCCTACAAGGTCTCTCGCGACCTGCTGCAGGAGTTCGGCGACAAGCGCGTGGTGGATACGCCGATCACGGAATACGGCTTCACAGGGCTTGGCGTCGGCGCAGCCATGGCCGGGTTGAAGCCGATTGTGGAGTTCATGACCTTCAACTTCGCCATGCAGGCCATCGACGCCGTGGTGAATTCCGCCGCCAAGACCCGCTACATGTCCGGGGGCCAGATCACCTGCTCCATCGTGTTCCGCGGGCCGAACGGGGCCGCGGCCCGGGTGGCGGCCCAGCACAGCCAGGACTATTCCGCCTGGTACGGCTCGGTGCCGGGGCTGAAAGTGGTGGCGCCGTACGACGCCGCCGACGCCAAGGGCCTGCTCAAGGCCGCCATCCGCGACCCGAACCCGGTGGTGTTCCTGGAGAACGAGATGCTCTACGGCGCGGAGTTCGACGTGCCGGAGCTGGACGACTTCGTGCTGCCCATCGGCAAAGCCAAGGTCCGGCGCGAAGGGCGTGACGTCACCCTGGTCGCCCACTCACGCATGGTGGGCTTCGCGCTGGAGGCGGCGGGGAAGCTCGCGGCCGAGGGGATCGAGGCGGAGGTGGTTGACATGCGCACCCTGCGCCCGCTGGACCACGAGACCATCGTGGAAAGCGTGAAGAAGACCAGCCGGCTGGTGAGCGTGGAGGAGGGCTGGGCGACCTATGGCGTGGGGGCCGAGGTCTGCCAGCGGGTGGTGGAGCACGCCTTCGACTACCTGGACGCACCGCCCACCCGGGTGAGCGGCGAAGACGTGCCCATGCCCTACGCCGCCAACCTGGAGGCGCTTTGCCTGCCCTCGGTGGACAAGATCGTGGCGGCCGTGAAGGGCGTCTGCAACCGGTGAGCACCACGCCGACTCACACCTGGCGCGAGGGCGGCTGCCACTGCGGCGCCGTGCGCTTCTCGGCCGAGCTCGGCCCGCGGCTGACGGTGCAGGACTGCAATTGCTCCATGTGCAGCAAGACCGGCTTCCTGCACGTGATCGTGCCGGAGGATCGCTTCCGGTTGCTGGCGGGGGCGGAGCGGCTGACCAGCTACAGCTTTAACACCGGGGTGGCGCGCCACCTGTTCTGCGACACCTGCGGGGTGAAGGCCTTCTACCGCCCGAGGTCCAACCCGGACGGCTGGTCGGTGAACGCCCGCTGCCTGGACGATTACACCAGGCTCGACCTGCGCATCGAACCCTTCGACGGGCAGCATTGGGAGGCTCATGGCCTCAGCCTCGTCCACCTGAGCCGCGCCTGACGCTGCGGCGCGAGAGACCCACGATGACCGACATCCTCATGCCCGCCCTCTCGCCCACCATGGAGGAGGGCGTCCTCGCCAAGTGGCACGTGAAGGCCGGCGACACCGTCTCCGCCGGAGACGTGGTGGCCGAAATCGAGACCGACAAGGCCACCATGGAGGTGGAGGCCGTGGACGAAGGCGTGGTGGACGCCATCCTGGTCCCCGAGGGGACCGAAGGGGTGAAGGTGAATACCCCCATCGCCCGGCTGAAGGGGGAAGGCGGGACCGCAGCGCCGACCGCCCCGCCGCCTGAGCAACCAAAGGCCGCGGAGAGCAAGGACGTCATCGCCGGCGCCAGCTCCGACGATCCCCGCGCGGCGCGGGACCAGGGCCAGGAGGAAGCGCGCGAGCGCCAAGCCGATCCGGCCGCCAAGTCGCCGCCAAAGGCCGACGCAGGCGCCAAGCCCCCTTCGGCGGCTTCGCCGCCACTTCTCCCTAGGAGGGAAGATCAAGACAAGCCGGCCCCTCGATCCTCTCCACCTGGGGGAGGTGGTCGCGAAGCGGACGGAGGGGGCCCCGCCGCTGACCGGGTATTCGCAAGTCCGCTAGCGCGACGCCTGGCCCAGCAGAAAGGTGTGGAGCTGTCGGCGCTGAAGGGCTCCGGCCCGCACGGGCGCATCATCGCCAGCGATATCGAGCAGGCCAGCGCGACCAGCCCGTCGTCGGCGGCGGCGACGACCGAGGCAGCTGCAGCCCAGCCAGGTTCGGCCCTAGCAACCCGGCCGGCTCCAGCCTCCGCGCCTGCAGCCGCAGCGTCACCCGGCGCGGCCAAGTACCTGGAGGGCCTGGGCGTTCCGCCCGGCTCCTACGATCTCATCAAGCTGGACAACATGCGCCGCACCATCGCGCGCCGGCTCAGCGAGAGCTTCCGCGACGTGCCGCACTTCCCGCTCAACGTGGACCTGGAGATCGACCGCCTGCTCGACGCTCGTACGCGGATCAACGGCGCGCTGTCGGGGCGAGGCGTGAAGGTCTCGGTCAACGACCTGCTTATCAAGGCCTCGGCCATGGCGCTGAAGGCCGTTCCGGAGGCCAACGCCTCCTTCACCCCGGACGGCGTCGCCCTGCACCACCACGCCGACGTGGCGGTGGCCGTGGCCATCGATGGCGGGCTGATCACCCCCATCATTCGCGAGGCGGAAAGCCGGTCCCTGGCCGACATCTCCGTGGCCATGAAGGACCTGGCCGAGCGCGCCCGCATCCGCAAGCTGAAGCCGGAGGAGTTCCAGGGCGGCACCTTCTCGCTTTCGAACCTCGGCATGTTCGGGATCAAGAGCTTCAGCTCCATCCTGAACCAGCCCCAGGGCTGCATCCTGTCGGCGGGCGCGGGCGAGAAACGGCCGGTCGTGCATGG
Organism: uncultured Caulobacteraceae bacterium; assembly: GCA_964249945.1. GTDB lineage: Bacteria > Pseudomonadota > Alphaproteobacteria > Caulobacterales > Caulobacteraceae > CAHJWH01. The sequence goes on from CAXUEN010000015.1 coordinate 7,504, forward strand.
CGACACGCTGGCGGTGGCTACGGTGATGAGCATCACGCTTACCTGCGACCACCGGGTGGTCGACGGCGCCATCGGCGCGCGCTGGGTGCAGGCTTTCAGGGGGTTCGTGGAAGACCCGGTGACCATGCTGGCGTGACCCTTGCCCGCTCATCCCGGCGAATGCCGGGACCCAGATCATAGGGCTGAGCGGAAGGTCAGAGGGGTGCAAGACCCCCAAGCATTGCGTTTTACATCCTGCTTCCCGGCGTTCGCCGGGATGAGCGGAATTGAGGGGCCGAAGGGCCCCGAACTGGACGGGTGAACCTAGATGCCCCTCGACTTCGACCTCATCGTCATAGGCTCCGGTCCCGGCGGCTACACCGCGGCCATCCGTGGCGCGCAGCTCGGCCTGAAAACCGCCATCGTGGAGCGGGCGGAGCTGGGCGGCATTTGCCTGAACTGGGGCTGCATCCCCACCAAGGCGCTGCTGAAATCCGGCGAAGTATTCGAGACCATGGCCGCCCACGCCGCCGACTACGGGCTGTCGGTGGACAAGGCGGGCTTCGACTTCCGCAAGGTGATCGACCGCTCCCGAAAAGTGGCCAAGCAGCTGAACGGCGGCGTCGGCTACCTGATGAAGAAGAACAAGATCGAGGTGATCGCCGGGACCGCCAAGCTGGAGAAGGGCGACCTCGCGCCCAGGGCCGTCATCGCGCTGAACGCGGGCGGCTCGCGCTCTGTGCAGGCCAAGGCGGTGATCCTCGCCACCGGTGCGCGCGCCAAGAACATCCCGTCGATCGGGCTGGAGGGCGACGGCGACCGGGTCTGGACCTATCGCGACGCGATGACGCCCAAGGCCTTCCCCAACACCCTGCTGGTGGTGGGCTCCGGCGCCATCGGGCTGGAGTTCGCCAGCTTCTACCGCTCGCTGGGCTCGGAGGTGACGGTGATCGAGGCGGTGGACCGCATCCTGCCGGTGGAGGACGAGGAGGTCTCCGCCGCCGCGCAGAAGGCGCTGGAGAAGCGCGGGCTGAAGTTCCGCACCGGCGCCAAGGTGACGAAGCTGTCCAAGGATGCGAGCGGCGTCTCCATCGCCCTTGAGGCCCACGGCAAGGGCGAGACGCTCACAGCCGAGCGCGCCATCGTGGCCGTGGGCATCGACGCCAACATCGAGGACATCGGGCTGGAGGGGCTGGGCGTAAAGCTCGACCGCGGCCACGTGGTCACCGACGGCCACGGCGCCACTAACGTGAAGGGTCTCTACGCCATCGGCGATGTGGCCGCAGCCCCCTGGCTGGCGCACAAGGCTAGCCACGAGGGCGTCCACGCCGCCGAGCACATCGCTGGGAAGGACCGACCTCCGCTGAAGTCGCCCATTCCAGGCTGCACCTACACCAACCCCCAGGTCGCCTCCGTGGGGATGACCGAAGCTCAGGCCAAGGCGTCCGGCCGCAAGGTCAAGGTCGGCCGCTTCCCCTTCAAGGCCAACGGCAAGGCGATCGCGGCGGGGGAGACCGAGGGCTTCGTCAAGACGGTGTTCGACGCCGACACCGGCGCGCTGATCGGCGCCCACATGATCGGCGGCGAGGTCACCGAGATGATCCAGGGCTTCGCCCTGGCCATGACGCTGGAGGCCACGGAGGCGGAGCTGTTCGCCACCGTCTTCCCGCACCCCACCCTGTCGGAGGCCATGCACGAGGCCTCGCTCGACGCCTACGCCATGGTGCTCAACGCCTGAGCGCCCGTGCAGGTCTCACCCCGCGCTTCGCTTGTGGACAAATACGCGCACGCCGTCACTAATCGGCAAGCTGCGCGTTAGATAGAAATGCCTCTTGTCATGATCCATTGCCCGGTCACGGGCGACCCCATCTCCACCCGTCACACCATGTCCGAGGCGCAGTTCGCCGGTGATGCGTTCGAGAACGCTGCGGTGCGCTGCTCGGCATGCGGCGACATCCACCGCTGGACCAAGTCGGAGGCTTGGCTTCAGCCCTTCCGCAGCCTACGACCCGCTCAAGCGCTGGGGGACTGAACCTCCGGAGACGGGTGAGGAGTTCCAGGCGTGGATTTCGCCTTCAGTGACGACCAGACCGCCATCTGGGACGCGGCCAAGGCCTTCGCCACGGCTGAGCTCACGCCCCACTCCGCCCGCTGGGACGAGGAGCACCATTTCCCTGTCGACGTGATGCGCAAGGCGGCGGAGCTAGGCTTCGCGGCCCTCTACGTCCGGGAGGATGTGGGCGGTTCGGCGCTCACGCGGCTGGATGCGACCCTGGTGTTCGAGGCCCTGTCGCACGGCGACGTGGCCACGGCGGCCTTCATCTCGATCCACAACATGGCGAGCTGGATGATCGACCGTTACGGGTCGGAGCCGCTGCGCCAGCGCTTCCTGCCACGCATGGCCACCATGGAGCTGATCGGCTCCTACTGCCTGACCGAGCCCGGGTCCGGATCGGACGCCGCGGCGCTCCGCACCACCGCCCGGCTCGACGGCGACCGCTACGTGCTGAACGGGTCCAAGGCCTTCATCTCGGGGGCCGGGGCCAGCGATCTGTACGTCTGCATGGTCCGCACCGGAGGCGATGGACCCAGGGGCGTGTCGGCCCTGGTGGTGGAGAAGGGGACGCCGGGCCTAAGCTTCGGCGCACCGGAGCGGAAGATGGGCTGGAACGCCCAGCCGACCGCGGTGGTGAACTTCGACGACTGCCGCGTGCCGGCGGAGAACCGGGTGGGCGCGGAGGGCGAAGGCTTCCGCATCGCCATGTCCGGCCTCGACGGCGGACGGCTCAACATCGGCGCCTGCTCGCTGGGGGGCGCCCAGCTCGCGCTGGAGACCGCCCAGACCTACCTGGCGACGCGCAGGCAGTTCGGCCGCCCGCTGGCGGACTTCCAGGCCCTGCAGTTCAAGCTGGCCGACATGGCCACCGAACTCGAGGCCGCCCGGCTGATGATCCGCAACGCCGCCTCCGCGCTCGACCGCAAGGACCGCGACGCCACCAAGCTCTGCGCCATGGCCAAGCGTTTCGCCACCGACACAGGCTCGCGCGTCGCCAACGACGCCCTGCAGCTGCATGGCGGCTACGGCTATCTAAAGGACTACCCGCTGGAACGGATCGTGCGCGATCTGCGCGTGCACCAGATCCTGGAAGGCACCAACGAGATCATGCGCGTGATCACCGCCCGCGAGATGCTGCGCCAGTGAGGGGAGCCGGCTCCTTATCCTTCCCCGCGAAGCGGGGGAGAGGGATCGCGCGCAGCGGGGTGGAGGAGGCCTCCAGCCCACTGCGGCGCTCGGGGAGCCCCCTTCGTCACGGCGCTCTGCGCCGCGCCACCTCCCCGGCTTCGCAGGGAAGGAGCGGATGAGCGATCTTCCCGTCATCGCCCGTGTCGAGGGCGGCTGGGGCCGCCTGACGCTGAACCGCCCCGCCGCCCTGCAAGCCCTGACCACCCGGATGTGTCAGATCATGATCGAGGCCCTGCTGGCCTGGCGCGACGATCCGGCGATCCAAGCGGTGATGCTCGATCATACCGGTCCGCGCGGCTTCTGCGCCGGTGGCGACATTCGCATGATCATGGAGAGCGGCGCGCAGGACGGCGTCGCCGCGCGCGCCTTCTTCACCGAGGAATACCGGCTGAACGCGCTTCTGTTCGGCTACAAGAAGCCGGTGGTCGCCCTCATGGACGGGGTGGTGATGGGCGGTGGCGTCGGCATCTCCGCGCCCGCCACCTACCGCGTGGCCACCGAGCGGACTGTCTTCGCGATGCCCGAAACCGGCATTGGCCTCTTCCCCGACGTGGGCGGCGGCTGGTTCCTATCGCGGCTGGTCGGAGAGACCGGCATGTGGCTGGCCCTGACCGGCGCCCGGCTCAAGGCGGCGGACTGCCTGCTGCTGGGCCTCGCCACCGACTATGTGCGGCAAGACGAGGTCGAGACACTTAAGAGCCGGCTGCTGGCCGACCCGGCCGCCCTCGACACCCTGCTCACCGAGTGCGAGGCGGACGCCGGGGAGCCTGTCTTGGCGCGCCATCGCCAGAACATTGACCGCCTGTTCGGCGGCGACAGCGTCGAGGCGATCCTGGGCGCCCTGGAGGCGGACGGCGGCGAGTGGGCGCAGGCCCAGCTGACCACCCTGCGGACCAAGTCGCCCCAGGCGCTGAAGGTGGCCTTCCGCCAGCTCCGCCAGGGGCGCGACATGCAGAGCTTCGAGGCCGAGATGGCGATGGAGTACCGTATAGCGGCCCGGGTCTGCACCACCGCCGACTTCCGCGAGGGCGTGCGCGCGGTGATCGTGGACAAGGACAACGCCCCCCGCTGGGACCCGCCGACCCTGGCCGAGGTCACTGGGCAGCGGCTGGACGCCATCTTTGAGGCCTTGCCCGAAGGCGAGGAGTGGACGCCGCTCCAGCCCAAAGCGGCCGGCGCGCAGGGGGAAGCCGCACAGTGAGCCGTATCGCCTTCATCGGCCTTGGCAACATGGGCGCCGGTATGGCGGCGAAGCAGGCCGCCGCCGGCCACGAGGTCCGGGCCTTCGACCTGAGCGGCCTGGCGGTGGAGCGCGCCGTCCAGGCGGACTGCACGGCCGCAGCTTCGGCAGCCGAGGCTGTGGACGGGGTAGAGGTGGTGATCACCATGCTGCCGGCCGGGGGCCATGTCCGCCAGGTCTTCGCCGAGGCGGTCTTGCCCAATGTTCCGAAGGCCGCGCTGCTGATCGACTGCTCCACCATCGACGTGGACAGCGCCCGCGCGGTCGCCGCCGAGGCGAAGGCGGCCGGCGTGACCTTCGCCGATGCGCCCGTCTCCGGCGGGATCGCGGCGGCGGAGGCCGGCACGCTCACCTTCATGGTCGGCTGCGAGGAGGCGCGCTTCGGCGACGTCCGGTCGGCTCTGGAGCCTATGGCCAAGGCCGTGGTGCATGCCGGCGAGGCCGGCTCGGGCCAGGCCGCAAAAATCTGCAACAATATGGTGCTCGGCATCTCGATGCTCGGCGTCTGCGAGGCGTTCGCCCTGGCCGAGCGGCTGGGGTTGAAGGCGGACAGGTTCTTCAACATCGCCTCCCAGTCCTCGGGGCAATGCTGGTCGATCAGCAGCTACTGCCCGTGGCCGGGCGTGGGGCCCGCCTCGCCGTCGGACCGCGGCTATGAGGGCGGCTTCCTGACCAAGCTGATGCTGAAGGACCTCAAGCTGGCCCAGGCGGCGGCCGCCGCGTCCGGCGCGGCCACCCCCATGGGCGCGCAGGCCGAGGGCCTCTACGCCATGTTCGATCGGCTGGGTTATGGCGAGAAGGACTTCTCGGGCGTCCTGCAGCTCATGCGTGGCCACCTGGACGAGCTGGACGCGGAGGCGCGGGGCGGCCGATGAGCGACCACCAGACCCTCATCGTCGAGCCCACCGCTGACGGCGTCGTGCTGATCCGGCTGGACCGGCCGCAGGCGCTGAATGCGCTGAACGGCCAGATGCTCACCGAGCTGTCCACCTGCGTGGAGGCGCTGGAGCGCGACGACGCGGTGCGCTGCCTGGTGCTCACCGGCTCCGAGAAGGCGTTCGCGGCCGGCGCCGACATCAAGGAGATGGCGGGCCTGACCTACGCCCAGGCGTTCCGCGAGAACCTGTTCGCCGAGACCTCGCAGCGGATCGTCCGCGCGCGCAAGCCGATCATCGCGGCGGTGGCGGGCTATGCGCTGGGCGGCGGGTGCGAGCTGGCGATGATGTGCGACTTCATCATCGCCGCAGAGACCGCCCGGTTCGGCCAGCCGGAGGTCACGCTCGGCGTCATGCCCGGCATCGGCGGCACCCAGCGCCTGACGCGGCTGGTAGGCAAGTCTAAGGCCATGGACATGATGCTTACCGGCCGCATGATGGACGCCGCCGAGGCCGAGCGCGCCGGCCTGGTCAGCCGGGTCGTCCCTGCGGACAAGCTGCTGGACGAGGTCATGGCCGCCGCTCGCAAGATCGCCGCCTTCTCGCCGCTGGCGGTGGTGATGAACAAGGAGCTGGTGGACACCGCGCTGGAGACCACCCTCACCGAAGGGATCCGGGTGGAGCGGCGGCTGTTCCACTCCCTGTTCGCCTTCGAGGACCAGAAGGAGGGCATGGCCGCCTTCGCCGAGAAGCGGAAGCCCGACTTCAAGGGCCGCTGAGCGCCCGCCATGGCCTACCTGGCGCGAAGCGACGGCGAACGGCTGGCCTATGACGCCCTGGAGGGCGATGGGCCGACGGTCGTGTGGCTGGGCGGCTTCAACTCCGACATGACGGGGACGAAGGCGCAGGCCCTGGCCGACTGGGCCCAGGTCCATGGCCGCGCCTACGTCCGGTTCGACTATTTCGGCCATGGCGGCTCGTCCGGCGCGTTCGTCGAGGGCACGATCTCGCGCTGGCGCGACGACGCCGTGGCGGTGATCGACAAGCTGACGTCAGGCCCGCTGGTGCTGGTGGGCTCGTCCATGGGCGGCTGGATCGCCACCCTGGCGTCGCTGGCCCGGCCCGGGCGGGTGCGGGGCCTGGTCCTGATCGCCCCCGCCGCCGATATGACCGACAAGCTGATGGAGCCCGGTCTTGGACCGCAGGCGCACGCGGCCCTGGCGGCCGAAGGCGTCTGGGTGCGGCCTTCCGACTACGGGCCGGGAGACGCCATCTCCCGTGCGCTGCTGGAGGACGGGCGCGCGTGGTCGGTCCTGCCCGGCCCCGTGGCCTGCGACGCGCCGCTGCGTGTGCTGCAGGGGGGCGCGGACACAGACGTGCCCTGGACGCATGCCCTGGCGCTGGCGCAGGCTTGGCAGGGACAGGATGTGGTGTTCACCCTGGTGCGTGACGGCGATCACCGCCTCTCGCGCCCGCAGGACATCGCCCGGCTGATCCAGGCGGTCGAGGACCTGGCGACCTAGCCCCGCAGCGCCCCGGCCTTGAGGAAGGGCGCGGGATCCAGCAGGCGGCCGCCGGCCCAGACCTCATAGTGCAGGTGCACCCCGGTGGAACGGCCGGTGGAGCCCATGCGCCCGATCACGTCTCCCGTTTTCACCACCTGGCCGACGCCCATGGTGAAGGCGTCCAGGTGGCCGTAGCGCGTCTTGAAGCCGTGGCCGTGGTCCACCTCCACGCAGTTGCCGTAGCCCGTGCGCTGGCCGACGAAGGACACCACGCCAGGTGCGGTCACGTGGATGGGTTGGCCATAGTGGCCGGAGAAGTCCTGGCCGGGATGGAAGGCGGCGGCGCCGGTGAAGGGATCGGTGCGCGTCCCGAACGGGCTGGAGCGGACAGGATCGTCCACCGGCGTGGCCAGAGGCAGGGCGGCCGCGGCGCTGCCCAAGGCCTGGACCGCCATCAGATCCCGCGCCGTCCGCTGCACCTGGCGGGCCAGGGTGGGATCGACGTCCAGCCGCGCCGCCAGCACCTGCGGATCGCGGAGTTCCAGCGGCGAGAGGTCTGCGGGCGCGCTCGCCTCGGCCATGTAGGATCGCGCGTCCAGCCCCGTGGCGCGGAAGGTGGCGCCCATGGTCTTCAGGCGGGCCTGGGCGTCCAGGTCTGCGGCGAAGACCAGGTGGGCCTCCGTCTCGCGCAGCCCCGCCATGGTCTGGGCCGCCGTGGCCGTCAGCGTCACGATCGGAGCGGGCGCCAGTTCGCCCGGCGCGCCGAGATCGACCAGCAGGTGCGTCAAGGCGTGGTCGTCGCCCACCGCCGCCGGGATCGCCGCAGCAACCTTGCGGGGCGCAGCGTCCAAATGCGCTGCCGGGGCGGCGATCATCGGCTCGCCCTTCGGCATGGCCGCCCAGAGGCCCGTCAGGCCGACCGCCCCCACCAGCATGGCGAGGGGTGCGGCCAAGGCGCTCGCAGCCCGTCCGCTCCGAGGCGCGCGCGCACCCAGGTCACGGCCCAGCTCGAACAGGTTGTAGGTTGCAGAAGGTGCAGCCGTATCGAACACGGCCTCGCCGAAGCTGGAACTTTGCATCGGCCGCACTGAGCAAACCTGGCGCGCAGGCGCAAGAGCGTGCCGGATCAGCCTTGTCTCAGCTCAGCCGCGGTTAAGCCTGCTTTCGGCTTGTTGGGCAGGATCGTGGCGGATGCTTAGCCGTACGACGATGTCTTCGTCTCATGTCGGACTATTCTTGCCCCAAGAACGTCGGCAGCCTGCGTTAAGGTTACGGTAAGACAAGCGGACACGTCGTGGACGCCGGTGCGGCACTCGGCCGTGAGGCGGTCGACGGCGGCCTGCGGCGAGTCGCCACAGGGGTCCGCCGCGGCTCCAGGCGTCAGGCGGCGGAGGCGCGTAGGGCCTTGAGGACGGCGTCCACGTGGCCGGGCACCTTCACCTTGCGCCAGACCTGCTGCACCCTCCCGTCCGCCCCGACCAGGAAGGTGACCCGCTCGATGCCCATGTACTTGCGACCATACATGCTCTTCTCGACCCAGACGCCGTAGCGCTCCAGCATCGCGCCGTCCTCGTCGGAAGCCAGGGTGAGGGTCAGGTCGTACTTGGCCTTAAACTTGTCGTGGCTGTCGGGGCTGTCTTTGGAGACGCCGATCACGGCAGCGCCGGCCGCCTCGAACTGAGCCTTCATCTCGGAAAAGGCCTTGGCCTCGCTGGTGCAGCCGGAGGTGTCGTCCTTGGGGTAGAAGTAGAGCACGAAGGGGCGGCCCTCCAGCGCTTCGGCGCTGATGCGGCCGCCGCCGTCGGTGGGCAGGTCGAAGCCGGGGGCCGGGTCGCCGACGTTAAGCTCAGCCATCTGTCTCTCCGTTTCCACGCCCGCCTCTCAGGTGGGACGCACCAGGACGATCTTCTTCCTGCCGGCGGCGAGCTTGACCACCCCATCGGCGTTGAGGTCGGCCAGGGTCACCATGCGCTGGCCGTCCTGCTCGGGCCCGTCGTTCAGGCGCAGGCCGCCTCCCTGGGCCAGGCGCCGCGCCTCGGAGCGAGAGGCGGCGAGGCCTGCGTCGGCGACCAGGGCCGCCAGCTGGACGCCTGCCTCAAGGCGGCCGCGCGGCACGTCGAGGCTGGGCAGGTCAGTGGAGCTTGCGCCCTCCTCGAACGCGGCGTAGGGCGATCGCAGGTCCGGGTTCAGCCATACGGCGCCTTGCGCCGTCTTGCCCATCTTGGCGCCCGACGCGGTGGTGACCAGGGGACTGGTGAAGCCAAACGCTTCCGTCCCTTCCACCCGGCGGATCAGCTCCACGCCGTTGACGATGTTGCCCCACTGGTCAGAACCGCCAAACTGCAGGACACAGCCGTAACGCCTGGACAGTTCGAGGAAATCAGTCGCCTGCATCAGCATGTAATTAAATTCGAGGAAGGTCAGGGGCTGCTCACGCTCCAGCCTCAGGCGCACGCTGTCGAAGCTCAGCATGCGGTTGAGGGTGAAGTGCACGCCGTAGTCGCGCAGGAACTGGACGTAGCCGAACTGGTCCAGCCACTCGGCGTTGTTCACCACGACCGCATCGGTGCGGCCTTCGCCGAAGCTCAGATAGGCGTCGAACGCCTTGCGGATGGAGGCGATATTGGCGCCGATCGCCGCCTCGGTGAGGAGCTGGCGGGTGGCGTCCTTGCCGGAGGGGTCGCCGACCTTGGTGGTGCCGCCTCCCATGACCACGATGGGCTTGTGGCCGGTCTGCTGCATGCGACGCAGCATCATGATCTGCATCATGTTGCCCACGTGCAGGCTGGCGGCGGTGGCGTCGAAGCCGATGTAGCCGGTGACCACGCCGGCCGCCGCCTTCGCGTCCAGCCCCGCCAGGTTGGTGGCCTGGTGCAGGTAGCCGCGCGTCATCAGCAGGCGGATCAGGTCGGATTTCGGCTTGAAGTCGGACATCGGAACAGGGTTTAGCATGCTGGCGGCTCGGCTTTGAAGCGGCTCCGGGCGGAGCCTGGGGGGTGGCCCGCATGCGTGTGTTGGGGTTCATGAGCGGCACGTCCCTGGACGCGGTGGACATGGCCGTGCTCGACACCGACGGCGAGGCGATCACCGCCTTCGGACCTGCCGGCGAGCGCAAGCTGAGCGAGGGCGCGCGCGCCCTGGTGCTGGCGGCGACGGAGGCTGCCAAGGCATGGCCCCGCGGCGCGCCTCCGCCCCATGAGTTCGCGCCGGCGGCCGAGGCCGTGGCCCGGGAGCATTTCGCCGCCGCCGACGCCTTCCTGGCCCGCGAGGGCGTGGCCTGGCGCGACATCGAGCTGATCGGCTTCCACGGGCAAACGGTGCTGCAC
>CAXUEN010000016.1:0-15838 GCA_964249945.1 uncultured Caulobacteraceae bacterium
GCTCACCCGCGCGCCGGCTCGTAGTTCAGGATCGGCGCCAGCCAGCGCTCCGCCGTCTTCAGCTCCCAGCCCTTGCGGCGGGCGTAGTCAGCGGTCTGGTCGGCGTCGATCTTGCCGACGCCGAAGTAGTGCGCCTGCGGATGAGCGAAATACAGCCCCGAGACCGAGGCAGGCGGAGCCATGGCGAAGCTCTCGGTGAGCGACATGCCGGTGGCGTGCTCGGCGTCAAGCAGGCGGAACAAGGTGGCTTTCTCGGTATGGTCGGGCTGGGCGGGATAGCCGGGCGCGGGACGAATGCCGCGGTATTTCTCAGCCAGCAGGTCGTCCACCGCCAGGCTCTCGTCGGGCGCATAGCCCCACAGCTCGCGACGAACGCGCGCATGCATCACCTCGGCGAAGGCCTCCGCCAGTCGATCGGCCAGGGTGGTGGCGAGGATGGCGGAATAGTCGTCGCCGGCCTGTTTGTAGGACATCGACAGCGTGCTCTCGCCATGTCCGGCGGTCACCGCGAAGGCGCCCATGTAGTCCGCCGCCCCGCCTGCGGCCGCCACGAAGTCACAAAGCGCCAGGTTCCGCTTGCCTTCGCCCTTCAGCATCTGCTGGCGCAGGGTATGCAGGCGCGCCAGCTCGGTCGAACGGCTATCGTCCGTATACAGAACAATATCATCCGTGTCACGATTGGCGGCCCAGAAGCCTACGACGCCGGAGGCCTGGAACAGCCCTTCTTGAACGATGCGGTCCAGCATCGGCCGGGCATCGGCGTAGAGGTTTCGGGCCGCTTCGCCCACGATGTCGTCCTCGAAGATCGCCGGGTAGCGGCCGACCAGCTCCCAGCTGGCGAAGAAGGGCGTCCAGTCGATGGCCTCGGCCAGCGTCGCCAGATCGTAGTCGTTGAAGGCGCGCGTGCCGAGGAAGCTCGGGCGCGTGGGGGTGTGGCCGGTGAAGTCCGCCTTGAAGCGGTTGGCTCGCGCCTGCTCCAGCGTCGCGCGGGCCTTCTGCTCGCGTCCGCGGGCGAACTGCTCACGGATTTTGACGTACTCATCGCGCACGGCCGCTCGCGCCGTCTGGCCTTCGCTCGGCGATAGCAGGCCCGAGACCACGCCCACGGCGCGGCTGGCGTCGGGAACGTAGATCGTGGCGCCGTCGAAGACGGGCTCGATCTTCACCGCGGTGTGGGTGCGGCTGGTGGTGGCGCCGCCGATCAGCAGCGGCTTGTCGCCCATGCCGCGGCGCTGCATCTCGCTGGCCACGAACACCATCTCGTCCAACGACGGGGTGATCAGGCCGGAGAGCCCCACGATGTCGACCTTGTGCTCCACCGCCGCGTCCAGGATGCGGTCGGCGGGCACCATGACGCCGAGGTCGATGACCTCGTAGTTGTTGCACTGCAGTACGACGCCGACGATGGACTTGCCGATGTCGTGCACGTCGCCCTTCACCGTGGCCATCAGCACCTTGCCGGCATAGGTGCGAGGGCCCCCGCCGGCCTCGGCCTCCATGAAGGGCATCAGGTGGGCCACGGCCTGCTTCATCACCCGGGCGGACTTGACCACCTGGGGCAGGAACATCTTGCCCGCGCCGAACAGGTCACCGACCACGTTCATCCCGTCCATCAGCGGGCCCTCGATCACGTGCAGCGGGCGGGTGAAGGTGAGGCGCGCCTCCTCGGTGTCGGCGACGATGAACTCGGAATTGCCGTTGACCAGGGCGTATTCCAGCCGCTTGCCCACGGGCTGCTCGCGCCAGGCGAGGTCGACGACCCGCACCGCACCCTTGTCGCCCTTGTACTTGGGCGCGAGGTCGACCAGCCGCTCGGTGCTATCCGCCCGGCGGTTCTGGATGACGTCTTCGACGGTCTCCCGCAGTTCCGGGTCGATCTTGTCGTAGACGGGCAGGTCGCCGGCGTTGACGATCCCCATGTCCATGCCCGCGGCGATGGCGTGGTACAGGAACACCGAGTGCATGGCGCGGCGCACCGGCTCGTTGCCCCGGAAACTGAACGAGACGTTGGAGACGCCGCCTGAGATGTGGGCGTGGGGCAGGCTCTCACGGATGCGCTTGGTCGCGTGGATGAAGTCCAGCGCGTAGTTGTTGTGCTCCTCGATCCCCGTGGCCACGGCGAAGATGTTGGGATCGAAGATGATGTCCTCAGGGGGAAAGCCCAGCTTGTCTACCAGCAGCCGATAGGCCCGGGTGCAGATCTCCACCTTGCGGTCGGCGGTGTCGGCTTGGCCGACCTCGTCGAAGGCCATGACCACGACCGCGGCGCCATAGCGCTGGCAGGCCGTGGCCTGGGTGATGAACTTCTCCTCCCCCTCCTTCAGCGAGATGGAGTTGACGATGCAGCGGCCCTGCACGCACTTCAGCCCGGCCTCGATCACCTCCCACTTGGAGCTGTCGACCATCACCGGCACCCGGGCGATGTCGGGCTCGCCGGCGATCAGGTTGAGGAAGGTGGTCATGGCGGCGGCGCTGTCCAGCAGGCCCTCGTCCATGTTGACGTCGATCACCTGAGCCCCGGCCTCCACCTGCTGGCGGGCGACGTCCAGGGCTGCGGGATAGTCGCCGGCGGCCACCAGCTTCCTGAACCTGGCGGATCCGGTGACGTTGGTGCGCTCGCCGATGTTGACGAAGACGGGGATGGTCATGCAGTGGCGCTCGGATCGGGTCGGCCCGGGTCGGGCTCGCGGCCGGCGAGCTGCAGCCGCCGCGAGATCACCGCCTGGGGCGCGCCCGCAGCCTGCAGCGCACGCCAGTCGCGAGGGCTTGTCGTGAGCCGGCGGTGCAGCACGGCCAGGATCAGGCGCAGGTTGGCCATACCGGCGTGGCGCACGGCGTCTAGGATCGCCGAGGGCGCGCGACCGAGCGTCGTCTCGACTACGGCCAGCCCGGCCGGGTCGGCCTGCGGCTCGAGGTTGGAGCGGGCGATCACCTGGAAAAAGGCGCGACCGAGGGTGGCGGCGGCGGCATCGCTCACCGCCGGCTTGTTCAGCCGGGTACGGAGCGTCCGCAACGCCTCGACCTCCACCTGGGAGAGGGCGAGCTTGGGGTCGGGGCGGGCGGCGGCCGTCATGCCAGGTCTAGCAGCTCGGCGGCGCGGGGGCTCACCGCGTTAGCGGCGAAGGGATTGACGATCTCCAGACCTAACAGGGTGGCGCCGTCTTGCATGTCTTCGGACAGCATGACGGTGCAGCCAGTCTCCGCCGCAGACGCAAGCATCAACGCGTCCCAGTAGCTTAGGCGGCCCGCGGCCATCTCGTTTAATGCTGTGCAAGCTGCGGACCAGCTTGCAGGAAAAGTTTCAAAGCCTTCAAATAGCTCTAAGGCATACCGCGCCGTGGCCGCCCGCTCGGCCTTCAGCTTCCGCGACGCAACGTTCTGGAATTCGCCAACGACCTGCAACGCCAACGGACCGCGCATCCTTCTCAGCTTAATGACAACCCGCCTAGCTATAGCTTGCTTCTGTATATCAGCCGGATCAACGCTATAGATGAAGACATTTGTATCCGCGGTTATCACCGTTCGTGCATCTCATCCCGGGTCATCTTCACACCATCGGAGGGCTGGGCGAACTTGCTAAGTTCGAAGAAGCGTAAGAGCGCCGCCTCACGCTCGGCCTCGGTCTTCGCACCAGCCGGATAGATCACGCCCGTACCGAAGAAAGGCGGCCGCGCCGAGATGTCGGGCAGGGGGGTGGGGTCGAGGGCTTCGGGCTTGTGGGGCTTGTTCATGGCAGGCGCACTCCTGCCCCTAGTCTAGCACCGATCACGTCCCGCCTCACGCCACCAGCTCGAACGGCTCCAGCCCCGACAGGCGCATGGCCACCGGCCGCTTGGCCGGCGTGCGGGGCCGCTTGCCGGCGACAGCATCCGCTATGTGCTGGATGTGGTCCGGGGTGGTGCCGCAGCAGCCGCCCAGGATGTTGACGATCCCGCTCGCCGCCCACTCCTCCACTTGGCAGGCCGTCTCGTGCGGCTGCTCGTCGTACTCGCCGAAGGCGTTGGGCAGGCCGGCGTTGGGGTAGGCGGAGACCAGGCAGTCGGCCAGGCGCGACAGCTCCGCCACGTGCGGGCGCATCAGCTCCGCGCCCAGCGCGCAGTTCAGGCCCACGGCGAAGGGCCGGGCGTGCTTGATGGAATTCCAGAACGCCTCCACCGTCTGCCCCGAGAGCGTTCGGCCCGAACGGTCGGTGATGGTGCCGGAGACCCAGATGGGCAGGGGCTCCAGCCCGTCGTCCTCCAGGTCCAGGATCGCCTTGATGGCGGCCTTGGCGTTCAGGGTGTCGAACACCGTCTCCACCAGGAAGATGTCCACCTCGCCCGCATGCAGCGCCAGCGCCTGTTCGCGATAGGCGGCGTAGACCTCGTCGAAGGTCACCGCCCGCTTGGAGGGGTCGTTCACGTCCGGCGAGATGGACAGGGTGCGGCTCAGCGGGCCGATGGAGCCGGCGACGTAGCGCGGCCGGTCCGGCGTCTTCGCCGTCCAGCGGTCGGCGGCCTCTCGCGCCAGGCGGGCTGCGCAGGCGTTGATGTCCACCACCGCCGCCTCCAGGGCGTAGTCGGCCTGGCTGATGGAGGTGGCGTTGAAGGTGTTGGTGGCCACGATGTCGGCGCCGGCGGCCAGGTAGGCGTCGTGCAGCTCGCCCACCACGTCCGGGCGGGTGACGCAGAGCAGGTCGTTGTCGCCCTGCAGCGGGCTCGGGTGGTCGGCGAAGCGGGCGCCGCGGAAGTCGGCCTCGGTCAGCTTGCGCTGCTGGAACATGGAGCCCGCGGCTCCGTCCAGGATCAGGATGCGCGACTTGGCGGCGGCCTTCAGCGCGGCGATGCGGTCGGCGCGGGTCATGCGGCCTCGGCGGCAGGGGCCGTGACACCGAGCATGCGGCAGACCGCGTAGACCAGCTCCGCCCGGTTTAGGGTGTAGAAGTGCAGCTCCGAGAAGCCCTGGCCCACCAGCTCCTGGCACATGTCGCTGGCGACGGTGGCGGCCACCAGGCTTCGGGTGTCGGGGTCGGCGTCCAGGCCTTCGAACACCTTGGCGATGGGGGCGGGGATGTGGGCGCAGGCGATCTCGGCCATGCGCTTCAGGCCCTTGACGCTGGTCACCGGCATCACGCCAGGCAGAATGGGAATGTGAATTCCGGCCTTCCGCACCTTGTCGACGAAGCGGTAGAAGGCCTCCGTGTCCAGGAAGAACTGGCTGATCGCCCGGGTGGCGCCGCTGTCCACCTTGGCCTTGAGGGCGTCGATGTCCTGCAGCATCGAGGGGCTCTCGGGGTGCTTCTCGGGATAGGCGGCGACGCTGATCTCGAAGGGGGCGATGGCGGCAATACCCGCCGCCAGCTCGCAGGCGTTGCGGTAGCTGTCCGGCCCCGGCTGGTAGGCGCCGCCGAGCTGGCCGGGCGGGTCGCCGCGGAGCGCCACGATGTGGCGCACACCGGCGGCCCAGTAGTCGCGCACCACCTGGTCCACCTCGGCCCGGGTGGCGGAGACGCAGGTCAGGTGGGCGGCGGGCTTCAGCCGGGTCTCCGCCAGCATCCGCTTCAGCACGCCTAGCGTCCGCTCCCGCGTGGAGCCGCCCGCGCCGTAGGTCACCGAGACGAAGGTGGGGTCCAGCGGCGTCAGCCGCTCGATGGCGCGCCAGAGCTGCGCCTCCAGCTCGGGCGTCTTGGGCGGAAAGAACTCGAAGGAGACCCGCGGCCGCACGGCCCCGATCGAAGCGCGCGCAGGCCGGGAGGAGGAGGGCTGGACCTGCATGGCCGATCCGGACGCTAGGAGGGGACGGGGATCATATAAGGATATCCTTATATCCTCGCCATCCCCGCGGGTCAATGCGACGGCGACGGAGCGGAGAGGAACCCGCGGGAAGCTGCGCAGTTACGCAAAGATGATATGGCGAGAATCTGGCGCGGTGCTCCGCTTGGCGGCCCTGGCGGTCGTGGCCGCAGGATCGCTCGCCAGGGCGCAGGCGGCGCCCGAGCTGGACGTAACGCTCGGCCCCGCAGTGAAGGCGCGCTTCTCCGATCTCGGGCGCTCTGATCTGGAGGCGGAGCGGGACGCCATGCAGCGCACCTTGGCCAGCATGGTCGCGTCCTCCGCCCATCCGCCCGCCGCCGTCCATCTCGTCATAGAGGATATCGAGCCCAACCGGGCGACATCGCACCAGCTCGGCCTCAGCCCCAACCTGTCGGCCACCGGGACGTTCGGGCTGGGGGGCGCTGCGATCACCGGCGAAGTGGTAGCCCCCGGCGGCGCGTCCCTGCCCGTCCGCTACCGCTCGTTCCAGAGCGACCTGCGCTTCGAGCAGGACTTCACCACCTGGGGCGAGGCGGACCGGGCCTTCGATACGGTGGCGCGCTCCGTTGCGCAGGGCCGGCCCCTTGACGACGGCGGCCAGTGGCCGCCGCCGCACCGGCCGCAGACGCCCACCGGAAGCCTGCTCAGGTAGGGGGCGCGTCGCCTATCCGCACGACGACCTTGCCGAGCGCCTTGCGCTCCGCGAGCAGGGTGATCGCTTCGGCGGCGCGGTCGAAGGGGAAGGTTTGCGAGACCTCGGGCTTCAGCTTTCCCTCCCCGTACAGCGTCATCAGTTCGGCGAGATTGGCCTGGTGCGCCTTGGGATCACGGGCCACGAAGGCGCCCCAGAACACTCCGCAGATGTCGCAGCCCTTGAGCAGGGTGAGGTTCAGCGGAAGCTTGGGAATGCCGGCCGGGAAGCCCACCACCAGGAACCGCCCCTCCCAGGCGATCGCGCGCAGGGCCGGCTCGGCATAGTCGCCACCGACGGGATCGTAGATCACATGCGCGCCCTCAGGGCCCACCGCGTCCTTGAACTGGGCCGACAGCGCCTTCAGCCCGTCCTTGTCGAAGGGGCCGTGAGGATAGACCACCGTGGCGTCCGCCCCGTGCGCCCTGGCCATCGCCGCCTTCTGGTCGGAGGACGCGGTCGCGACTACGCGCGCGCCGAACGCCTTGCCGATCTCCACCGCGGCCAGCCCCACGCCGCCGGCGGCGCCCAGCACCAGCAGGGTCTGTCCCGGCTGCAGGCGTCCGCGCTGCTTCAGGGCGTGATAGGAGGTGCCGTAGGTCATGGTGAAGGCGGCGGCGGTCTCGAACGGCATGCCGTCGGGCATGGGCAGGCAACGGGTCGCCGGCACCACCATCATCTCCGACAGGCCGCCAAAGGCCGCCGAGCCGATCACCCGCTCGCCGACCGCAGCCGTCGTGACGCCTTCACCTACGGCGTCGACTACGCCGGAGACCTCCGCGCCGGGCGAGAAGGGCCGGGGCGGCTTCACTTGGTACCTGTCCTCGATGATCAGGCTGTCGGGAAAGTTGATGCCGCAGGCGGCCACCTTGATGCGCACCTCACCAGGACCCGGCTCAGGCGTCGGCAGGTCTTCGATCACCAGGGCGGAGGGCGGTCCGGGGGTCTTGCTGAGAAGGGCCTTCATGGTGCTCACCCGATCGCCCCGCCGCTGGAGATGGTCTGGCCGCCGTCCACCACCAGGACGTGGCCGGTAGTGAAGCGCCCGGCGTCGGAGGCCAGGAACACCGCCGCGCCCGCGATCTCGTCCGGCTCGCCGATGCGGCGGAGCGGGGTGGAGGCTGTGGCGGACTTGAGCGTTGCGGGGTTCTCCCACAGGGCCTTGGCGAAGTCGGTGCGGATCAGCCCCGGCGCGATGCAGTTCACCCTCACGTTGTGGGGGCCGTACTCGTCGGCGTAGTTGCGCGCCAGCTGCATGTCGGCGGCCTTGGAAACGTTGTAGGCGCCGATGACGGTGGAGGACTTCAGCCCGCCGATGGAGGAGACGATGATGATCGACCCGTCGTGACGCTCCACCATCTGGGGTGCGACCAGCTGGACCAGCCAGTGGTTGGACATGATGTTGTTGTCCATGATCTTGCGGAATTGGTCGTCGGAGATGCCGGCCATCGGGCCGTAGTACGGGTTGCTGGCGGCGTTGCAGACCATGATGTCGATGGGGCCGAGCGTCTCGTTGGTGCGGCTGACCAGCTCTGCAAGCGCGCCCTTCGATGAGATGCTGGCGGCGACGGCGGTGGCGCGGCCGGCGCCGAAGGCGGCGTTAATCTCGTCGGCGACGGCCTGGCAGGCGTCCTGCTTGCGCGAGGAGATCACCACGCGGGCGCCCTGCTCGGCCATGCGGTGAGCGATCGCCTTGCCGATGCCTCGGGAGGAGCCGGTGACGACGGCGATCCGGCCGGTCAGGTCGAACAGGGACATGGGGATTCCTGACGGGTTCGTCGGCTCACCGACCGGTAGCGCGGCGCAGCTTGACCATGCCGCCTAGCCAACGGTCGTAGTTGGTGGCCTTGTTGAGCATGTACTGGGCGACCTGAGGGTGGGGCAGGATCAGGAACTGCTCAGTCGCCAGCCCGTGCACGACAGCCTCGGCCACAGCCCCGGGGCTGAGCAGGCCGTCCAGCAGGGCGGGGGTCTTGGCGTCTGCGCCCCGAGCCATGGCGGTGTCCACGCCCTGGGGGCAGAGAGCGGAGACCTTGATCCCCTCGTCCTTGTGCGTGATGGCCAGGTGCTCGCAGAAGCCGAGCGCGGCGTGCTTGGTCGTGGAATAGGTGGCGCTTCCGACTTGGCTGAGCAGGCCCGCGGCCGAGACAGTGGCCAGGAAGTAGCCCTCGCGCCGCTCGCGCCAAGCCGGCAGCAGGGCGCGAGCGGCGTTCACGTGGCCCATGACGTTGACGCCCCAGGACCGCGCCCAGTCCTCCTCGGACGGAGAGGAGGCGTCGTTGAAGTCCGGGTCGCGCGCCAGGATGCCGGCGTTGGAGGCGTAGAGGTCGATGGGACCGAAGTCCGCCTGCACCTTCTCCACCATGGCGGCGACCTCGCCGGCCTGGGAGACGTCGCAGGCGAAGGCGGAGCCGCCCACCCGGTCCGCCGTCTCGGCCGCGCCGTCGATGTTCAGGTCGGCGGCGACCACCTTGGCGGCGCCCTCGGCGTGGAAGCGCTCGCAGAGCGCCCGCCCGATGCCCTGGGCGGCGCCGGTGACGACGACGATCTTGCTGGTCAGCTGCATTCTCGGTCCCTCAAGCCCCCGCCCGCACCGCGAAGGCCCAGGCGGCTTCGGCCAGCCGAGGCGCCCGCGCCGCCATCTCGGCGGCTTTCGGGCTGGCGGCGGTGCCGTCGCGAACTCGACCGGCTATGCCCTGCAGGATGCCGACCAGGCGGAACAGGTTGTAGGCGAAGTACCAGTCCAGCGCCGGCACACCGTCGCGCCCGGTCAGCTTGCAGTAGAGCGCCACCGCCTCGTCCCGCGACGGGATGCCGAGCGTCGGCAGGTCCAAGCCGCCCAGGCCGCTGCGGCCGTCGTGCGGCACCTCCCAATTCATCAGGGTGTAGGAGAAGTCGGCCAGCGGATCGCCTAGGGTGGACAGCTCCCAGTCCAGCACCGCGGCCACCCGGTCGCCGGAGGGGGTCATGATCATGTTGTCCAGCCGGTAGTCGCCGTGGACGATTGTGACGCCCGCCTGCTCCGGCACGGTGCGGGGCAGCCAGTCCATCAGCCTCTCGGCCGCCTCGATCGGTTGAGTCTCGGAGGCGCGGTACTGCCGGGTCCAGCGCTCCACCTGGCGGGCGAAGTAGTTGCCGGGGCGGCCGTAGTCGCCGAGGCCGATGGCGGCGTAGTCCACCCGGTGCAGATCGGCCAAGGTCGTGATCATGGCCTCGTAGGCCTTGCGCCGCGCGTCCGGCGTCAGGCCGGGCAGGGCGCCGTCCCAGTGGATCGCACCGTCGACCGCCTCCATGACGTAGAAGACCGCGCCGATGACGCTTGCGTCCTCGCAGAGCGCATAGGCGTGGGGGACGGCGAAGTTGACCTTGTTCAGCCCCGCGATCAGCCGGAACTCCCGCTCCACCGCGTGGGCCGAGGGCAGCAGCGGGCCGAACGGCTTGCGCCGGAGCACGTAGGCGCGGCCCGGCGTCTCCATCCGATAGGTGGGGTTGGACTGGCCGCCCTTGAACTGGAACACGCCGAGAGGGCCGGTGTAGCCGTCCACGTGCGCCTGCATCCAGCGGTCCAGCGCCGCCTCGTCGAACCGGTGACGGGCCTCCACCGGCTTCACGCCGGAGAAGGCGTCGGCCAGGGTGTCGCTCATTCCGCGGCGAGCGCCTGTTCCGGAGCGTTGGTGTAGCGGCGGAACTCCAGCCTGGCGATCGCCCGGTTGTGCACCTCGTCCGGGCCGTCGGCGAGGCGCAGGGTCCGGATATTGGCGTAGCTCTTGGCCAGGCCGAAGTCGTCGGAAACGCCGCCGCCGCCGTGCGCCTGGATGGCGTCGTCGATGATCTTCAGGGCGGCGCGGGGGGCGGCCACCTTGATCATGGCGATCTCGAGCTGAGCGCCCTTGTTGCCCACCTTGTCCATGGCGTCGGCGGCCTTGAGGCACAGCAGGCGGGTCATCTCGATGTCCATGCGGGCCTCCGCCACGCGCTGCTCCCAGACCGACTGTTCGGAGATGCGCTTGCCGAAGGCGGTGCGGGTCAGCAGCCGGCGGCACATCTTCTCCAGCGCCACTTCGGCGGCGCCGAGCGTGCGCATGCAGTGGTGGATGCGTCCCGGGCCGAGCCGGCCCTGGGCGATCTCGAAGCCGCGGCCCTCGCCCAGCAGCAGGTTGCCCGCCGGCACGCGGACGTCGCGCAGGATCACCTCGGCATGGCCGTGGGGGGCGTCGTCGTAGCCGAAGACGGGCAGCATCCGGACGACCTCGACGCCCGGCGCATCCATCGGCACCAGGATCTGGGACTGCTGCTTGTGGCGGGCCGCGTCCGGGTCGCTCTTGCCCATGACGATGGCGAGCTTGCAGCGCGGGTCGCCCACGCCCGAGGACCACCACTTGCGCCCGTTGATGACGTACTCGTCGCCCTCGCGCCGGATAGAGGTGGTGATGTTGGTGGCGTCGGAGGAGGCGACCTCCGGCTCGGTCATCAGGAAGGCGGAGCGGATCTCGCCCGCCATCAAGGGCTTCAGCCAACGGTCCTTCTGGGCGTCCGTGCCGTAGAAGTGCAGCACCTCCATGTTGCCGGTATCGGGCGCCGAGCAGTTGAACACCTCCGACGCGTGCTGGGCGCGCCCCATCTCCTGGGCGCACAGGGCGTAGTCGAGGTTGGTCAGGCCGGCGCCGCGATAGTCGCCCACGTCGTGGTTGGCCGAGGGCGGCATGAACAGGTTCCACAACCCCTGCGCCTTGGCCTTGGCCTTCAGCGCCTCGAGCCCCTGCAGAACGATCCAGCGGTCGGCGCCGGCCGCCTGGTGCTCGTGGTGGACGCCTTCGAGGGCGGGGTGGACCTCCGCGTCCATGAAGTCGCGCACGCGCTTCAGCCAGTGGCTCTGGGAGGCGGAAAGGTTGAAGTCCAACGGAGGCTCCCGAGAGGCCGGCTCTGGCTGGCGCGGTTCGCCTCACCATACCACCAAGCGCAAGGGCCGGGGCAAGCCCGAACCCGTACAAAGCAGGCGCGATCCTTTTGGACTGGCCAGTCAGGCCAGAACGGCATACCTCACCCTCGAAAACCGCCTAGCCACACCGGAGCATCTGCTGATGAAGGCCGCCGTCCTGCGCGCCGTAGGCCAGCCCCTCTCGATCGAGCAGGTGGAGATCGGTCTGCCCGGCCCGCGCGAGGTGCTGGTCCGCACCTCCGCCGTCGGCGTCTGCCACTCCGACCTGCACTTCATCGAGGGCTCCTACAAGACGGCCTTGCCCACCGTGCTGGGCCACGAGGCGGCGGGCGTGGTGGAGAAGGTCGGCGCCGACGTGCGCACGGTGAAGGTCGGGGACCACGTGGTCACCTGCCTGTCGGCCTATTGCGGCCACTGCGAGTTCTGCCTCACCGGGCACATGTCGCTCTGCCCCAGCCCCGACACCCAGCGGGGCAAGGACGAGCCGCCGCGCCTGTCCCAGCCGGACGGGGCGTCCATGACCCAGTACCTCAACCTGTCGGCCTTCGCGGAAGCCATGCTGGTGCACGAACACGCCTGCGCCGCCATCCGCCACGACATGCCGCTGGACCGCGCGGCGCTGATCGGCTGCGCGGTGACCACCGGCATCGGCGCGGTGACCCACACCGCCAACGTCCGCCCTGGCGAGACGGTGGCGGTGATCGGCTGCGGCGGGGTGGGGCTGGCGACGATCAACGGCGCCCTGATCGCCGGCGCCGGGCGCATCATCGCCATCGACCGTCAGCCCTCCAAGCTGGAGATGGCCCGCGTGTTCGGGGCCACCGACGTGATCGACGCCTCCGCGGGCGAGGTGGCCAAGCGGGTGCGCGAGCTGACCGGCGGCGGCGTGCACCAGGCCTTCGAGTGCATCGGGCTGAAGGCCACGGCCGAGGACGCCTTCAAGATGCTGCGCCGGGGTGGCGCGGCCACCATCATCGGCATGATCCCGCCGGGGGTGAAGGTGGAGCTGAGCGGCGTCGACTTCCTGTCGGAGAAGAAGATGCAGGGCTCCTTCATGGGCTCCAACCGCTTCCCCGTGGACATGCCGCGCTATGTCGACTTCTACATGCAGGGCCGGCTGAAGCTGGACGAGATGGTCTCCGCGCGCCTGCCTCTGGAGCGCGTCAACGACGCCTTCGAGGAGATGAAGCGGGGTGAGGTGGCGCGCTCGGTGATCGTGTTCGACGCGTGAGTCCGCATAAATCCCCGCTCATCCCGGCGAATGCCGAGACCCAGATCGTAGGGCGCGGCGGGAGACCGGTTCGCTCGGTCCTCCCAGTCCCTGAAGCGTTTGTGTTCTTTGATCTGGGTCCCGCCATTCGGCGGGATGAGCGGAGGGTGGGGTCGCGCCACTCATGGGTTGAGGCCGGACACTAGCCATGGCCCTTGACCCCGAAACCCTCGCACAGCTCCTCGACGCCGTCCGCCGCTTCGTGGCCGAGCGGCTGCGGCCGATGGAGGCCGAGGTCGCCGAGGCCGACGCCATCCCCGAGGCCCTGGTGCAGGAGATGCGCGAGCTTGGCCTGTTCGGCCTGTCGATCCCGGAGGCCTATGGAGGGCTGGAGCTCTCCATGGAGGACGAGTGCCGCGTCGCCATCGAGCTCGGCCGCACTTCGCCGGTGTTCCGCTCGGTGGTCGGCACCAACATCGGCATCGGCAGTCAGGGCCTGGTCATGTACGGAACCGAGGCCCAGAAGGCGCAGTGGCTGCCTGGAATCGCGTCCGGCGAGACCATCACCTCCTTCGCCCTGACCGAGGCCGAGGCCGGCTCCGACAGCGCCTCGGTCCGCACCCGGGCCGTCCGCGACGGCGACGCTTACGTGCTGAACGGGGCCAAGCGCTACATCACCAACGCCGACAGGGCCTCGCTCTTCACCGTCATGGCCCGGACCCATGCGGAGACGCCGGGCGCCAAGGGCGTCTCCGCCTTCCTGGTCCCGGCCGACAGCCCGGGCCTCAGCATCGGCAAGCCGGAGCGGAAGATGGGTCAACAGGGCGCCCACGTCTGCGACGTCATCTTCGAGGACGTACGCGTGCCGGCGGATAACCGCCTGGGCGCCGAGGGCGAGGGCTTCACCCTGGCCATGCGGGTTCTGGATCGGGGGCGGCTGCACATCTCGGCGGTCTGCGTCGGCGTGGCCGAGCGGCTGATCGCCGACCAGGTCGCCTACGCCACCGAAAGGAAGCAGTTCGGCCAGCCGGTCTCAGGCTTCCAGATGGTCCAGGCCATGATCGCCGAAAGCAAGGCCGAAGCGTTGGCCGCTCGGGCCCTGACCCTGGAGACCGCGCGCCTGCGCGACGGCGGCGCCAACACCACGCTGGAGGCCGCCAGCGCCAAGCTGATCGCGTCGGAGATGGTCGGCCGGGTGGCGGACCGGACGGTGCAGGTGTTCGGCGGCGCCGGCTACATCTCCGAATACGGGGTGGAGCGGCTATACCGGGACGTGCGGCTGTTCCGCATCTACGAGGGCTCTTCGGAGATCCAGAAGCTGGTCATCGCCCGCGAAACCCTGCGTCGCGGCGGCTGAGCGTGGCCAAGCCCACCGCAGAACGCCTGCTCGCCTCGACCTATCCCTGGAGCGTGGACGTGCCGCCGCGCTTCGGCGACCTCGACCCCCTGCGCCACCTGAACAACGCCGCCCTGGCCCGCTTCTACGAGGACGGGCGGGTCCGCTTCATCGACGCCATCGGCGGCCGCGCGGCGCTGGAGCGCGGCCACGGCTTCGTGGTGGCGGAGGTCGCCATCCAGTACCTCGCCGAGGGCCGCTATCCGCAGGTGGTGACGGTGAGTTCAGGGCTGCTGCGACTGGGCCGGAGTTCCTTCAGCGTGGGTCACGCCCTTTTTCAAGGGGGCGCCTGCATCGGCACGTCCGAGACCACGCTCGTGCACGTCCATCGCAAGGAGGGCGGCGCCCGGCCCTTGCCAGACGCCTTGCGCATAGCGCTCTCAGCCTACGCCCTGGCCAGCCCGCCGGCCGCGGCGCCACCCCCCTCGACCACCGAAACTCCCCGGGAGAGCCCCCATGCGTGAAGCCGTCATCGTCTCCACCGCCCGCACGCCCATCGGCAAGGCGTTCCGCGGCGCCTTCAACGACACGCCGGCCCAAACGCTCGGCGCCCACGCCATCCGCGCCGCGGTGGAGCGGGCGAAGGTCGAGCCCGGCGAGATCGAGGACGTCACCATGGGCTGCGCCTCCCAGCAGGGCGCCCAGGGCATGAACGTGGCGCGGCAGGCCTTGCTGCGTGCCGGACTGCCCATGGGCGTGCCCGGCCAGACCATCGACCGGCAGTGCGCCTCGGGGCTGATGGGGGTGGCGATCACCGCCAAGCAGATCGTCGTGGACGGCATGCAGGTCGCGCTCGGCGGCGGCATGGAGTCCATCTCGCTGGTCCAGAACGAGCACGCCAACCGCTTCCGCGCCGCCGATCCCTGGCTGGTGGAGCACATCCCCCAGACCTACATGTCGATGATCGAGACCGCCGAGATCGTCGCCGACCGCTACGGGATCAGCCGCGAGGCCCAGGACGAATACGCCTTGAGCTCCCAGCAGCGCACCGCCAAGGGCCAGGCGGAGGGCATCTACGCCGAAGAGATCGTTCCGGTCACCACCACCATGAAGGTGGCGGACAAGGCCACGGGCCAGGTCTCCGACCGCGAGATCACGATCAGCAAGGACGAGGGCGCCCGCCCCGACACGACGCTGGAAGGCCTCGCCGCGTTGAAGCCCGTGTTCAAGGGCGGCCAGCGGGTGAAGGAAGGCCGCTACATCACCGCCGGCAACGCCTCCCAGCTCTCCGACGGCGCCGCGGCGCTGGTGCTGATGGAGGCCAGGGAGGCGGAGCGGCGGGGGCTGCAGCCGCTGGGCCGCTACGTCGGGATCGCCGTGGCGGGCTGCGACCCGGACGAGATGGGCATCGGGCCGGTGTTCGCCGTCCCCAAGCTGCTGAAGGTCGCGGGCCTGTCCATGGACGACATCGGCGTGTGGCAGCTGAACGAGGCCTTCGCCTCCCAGGTGCTCTACTGCCGCGACAAGCTCGGCATCCCCGACGAGAAGCTGAACTCCACTGGCGGCGCCATCTCGGTCGGCCATCCCTATGGCATGAGCGGCGCGCGCATGGTCGGCCACGTGCTGCTGCAGGGCCGCCGCGAGAAGGCGAAGTGGGGCGTCGTCACCATGTGCGTGGGCGGCGGCATGGGCGCGGCGGGACTGTTCGAGATCTACTGAGTATTTCTCCTCCCCTGCGCAGCGGGGGAGGGGGACCATGCGCAGCATGGTGGAGGGGGCGTCACCGCATCTGGTTCTAGATGGGCCGGCGGCGACGCCCCCCCCCGCCCCACCCGACACCCCCCCCCCCCCCCCCCCCCCAGCACCGGGG
>CAXUEN010000016.1:15848-16228 GCA_964249945.1 uncultured Caulobacteraceae bacterium
CTCCGTCACGTCGCTACGCGCCGCGCCACCTCCCCCGCTTCGCAGGGGAGGAGAGTAGTCAGTACCCGCTCAGCCGCGCCAGCTGGTCTGCATGGGCGTCCGCGTCGCCGAACATCTCCGCCAGCACCCGGCCGCGCTTCATGTACAAGCCGATGTCGTACTCGTCGGTCATGCCGATGCCGCCATGCATCTGCACGCCTTCCTGAACCGCCAGCGTCGTGGTCATCCCCGCCATCGCCTTGGCCACCAAGCTCGCGCGCTCCGCGTGCGGGTCGCCAGCGTCGAGCAGCTGCTGGGCCTTGAGCACGGCGGCCCGGGTGACCTCCATCTCGGCGTAGAGGTGGGCGGCGCGGTGCTGCAGAGCCTGGAAGCTGCCGATG
>CAXUEN010000017.1:0-3241 GCA_964249945.1 uncultured Caulobacteraceae bacterium
GGATTGTGAAAAGATGGACATAGGTATCCTGGAGCCGCCCCGAGGCTCGGGGCGGCAAATGAGGCCTGGTCTGACCGGGCGCAGGGAGGCGTCGTCGCCTGGGCGAACGACGATCAACCGATTGTAAAAATCCGTAGCATGTCCAACGCTCTTGGAGAGCTTTCAGGACAGACCGAACTTGGCCGGTTTGATGGACGCTATATGAGGCCTCGGACACGCCGTGGCAAGACGTCCCGGGCCGAGCCGCCTTTCAGGCCCGCTCCCTGTGTTCGAAGAGCAGGTTGGAAGGCGTGTTCGCCACGACGTGATACTCCGCCCGCACACGGGTCGAGCAGCCGATGACGTCCAGACGGGCCTCCCAGCCGCCGGACGGTCCCTCCAGAATGATCCAGGCCGGCCGATAGGCCGTGGTCTCGACCAGGTCGTTCAGGACCTTCACGTCCTCGCCCTCGATGTCGAGGGACAGGAGGTCGAAGGTCAGCGGGACCGCGTGGCGCTCCAGCAGCGGCCCGAGCCGGCGGACCGGGACCGTGACCCGGCCGTGCGCCGGACCCCACATCTCGGCGGCCGCGCCGTCCAGCGATGAGACGTCGTCGTTGATGCCGAGCGTGAACACCGCCTCACCGTCGTAGTCGGAGACGGCGCACGACTCGACCACGCAGTCCAGGCCGGCGAAGTCCGCCCGGATCGCCTCCGCGAGGCTGGGATTGGCCTCGATCAACAGGCCCCGCCAGCCGAAATGGCGCATCAGGTCGTAGGCATTGGATCCGTCCCGACCCCTCGCCCCTGCGTCCACCACCGTGCGGGTCGGGCAGGCCTTGTTGACCACGAGCTTCAGCAGGACCTCGATCTCGCCGTTCTGCGCGACGTCGTTGATCAGGCGATCCTCGCTGAGCCCCCAGCGGGCGCGGGCGTCGCTCACCCGCTGCTTGAAGGCCGTACGGTTGACCAGCGTCTCCGCGAGCGATCCCGCCGACCTGTCGGCCGCCAGCCGCACCTCTCCCTCCGACCTCTCGCGGGGGGTTGGCGCGCGGCCGAGCAGCGCGGTGTACAGGGCGTCCACGACCTCGCCGAACGAAAGGCCGGACTCCGCCTCCCCGCCGGCCGCCGGCGGGGAGGCGGGCCGGAGGCCACGCAGGCCGGGCCACTTCAGGGAAAACATGCCGCGTCCACCGCCGCCGATCTCGAGGATGCAAACCTAACCCGCGGCTCGCCACCGTGCACCGGGCCATCGTGCGCCGTCACACCGTTCGCCGGCCTGTGGCGCATCGCCTCGCCATGTTCTAGGCTTGTATCGCAACGCATCGGCGTCATGGAGCTCTGCGATGGGCCTTTTCGACAGTCTTACCGGCATGCTGGGCGGCGGTCCCGGCGAGGGCGAGCAAGGCCAGAGCGCAGGCGGCATGTTCGGCCAGCTCCTGAACCAGGGGGGCGGCGGTCCCAGCAGCAACATCCTGGGATCGCTCCTCGGCGGCGCCCAGCAGGCGCAAGGGAGCGCTCCGCAGGACGGCGACGGCGCCCAGGCCCCCGCAGCCGGTGGCTTGGCGGGCATGCTGGAGACCCTGGCGGCCAACGGGCTTGGGGAGCACGTCTCCTCCTGGCTCAGCAACAATCCGAACCTGCCGATCAATCCGCAGCAGATCCACGATGCCCTGGGCAGCGAGCAGGTGCAGCAGATGGCGTCGTCGAGCGGCCTGCCCGTCGGCGCCTTCCTGCAGCAGCTGGCCCAGCACCTGCCCCAGGCGGCGTCGGAGCAGGCCGGCGTGAACCCGGGTTGAGACGCCTCAGCCCTGTTTCATCGGCATCGAACTACCGATATGCGTCCACTGACACCCAACTCAGCTTAAGGAACGACGAAATGATGAAGCGCACGATCATGGGCCTGACCGCGGCCGCAGTGCTGGCCTCCACCGCGGGCGCGGCCAGCGCCGGATGCCTGGGCGGCGCGGTCGTCGGCGGCGTCGGCGGCCACTTCGTGCATCACCCCGTGCTGGGTGCGGTCGGCGGCTGCGTCGTCGGCCACCACATGGCCGTCGTGCACAAGCGCCAGATGCGCGCCCAGCGTGCGGCGATGTACGGCCACTAAGGCCAAGCTGAACTCCCCTCCCCACCCGGGACGGACAGGAGGCCCACGTCGTTACGCGCCGTGGGCCTTCTCGTTCTGGTGTGCAGCGAGCCTCGACGCCTGAGCTACCGGGCGATTTAGAACGGCGAGTACTGCGCCGCCAGCGCCTGGATGGTCGGCGTGCGCTGCACCTGGGTGACCTGGCCCTTGCCGCCGTAGGAGACCCGGGCCTCGGCGATCTGGGTGTGGTTGATGGTGTTGGCGGAGGTGATGTCCTCAGGCCTCACGATACCGGCCACGTTCAGCTGGCGCACCTCGTTGTTGATCCGCACCTCCTGGCTGCCCTGAATGGTCAGGTTGCCGTTGGGCAGGACGCCCGTGACCACCGCCGCGATGGTCATGGCCACCGTCTCCGCCCGGTTCACCGAGCCCTTGCCGTCCTGGGCGAGAGTGGAGTTAGTATTGACCAGGTTGGCGGCGGTGAGGCCGGGGATGGCGTGCTTCACCAGCGTCTCCAGCCCGAACAGGTTGTTGAAGCCGCCGTTGACGCTCGAAGTCCGGTTGGCCACCGTCTCGTTGCTGACCTGGGCGCTGTCGGCGATGGTGACGTTCACGGTCAAGATGTCACCGACCTTGGACGCCCGCTGGTCGTGGAAGAAGGTCCGCGCGCCGTTGCGCCACAGCGAGTTGGCCGACGCTTCGCGGGGCGCAGAGTCGGGGTGATCCCCGATGTCGCCCTGCGACTTGGGCACCAGGGCGGCGGGGTACTTGATCGGGCTCATCTCAGGGGTGGCGACGGCGGTCTTCAGAGCGCTGCAGGCCTGCAGCGGCAGCAGGACGATTAGCGCCAGGGCGGGAGCTTTGCGCAGCATGTGAGGCGTCTCGCGGGTCACGGGTTGGCGGCGGTGCGGAAGGTGGAGGCCGGGAAGCTGGCGGCGTCGGCCCCGGGACCCACGGCGGCGTGGCCGGGGGCTGTGGCCACCGCCTCGATCAGCTTCTTGGAGGACAGGTTCATGGCCTGGACGGTGTCGCCCACCGCCGCGTCGCCCATGGCCTTGGCGGCGAGGCTGAGGCTGACCCCGTCGGCCTCGTAGTCCACCGAGATCATCTGGTCGCGCCGGATCACCTTGGCGGCGATCAGCTCGTGGGCGGCCACCGCCGCTCCGGCGCGGAGCG
>CAXUEN010000017.1:3251-16227 GCA_964249945.1 uncultured Caulobacteraceae bacterium
TACCTTGTTTTCCAGGATCGCGCGCCGTTCGTCCGGCAGCCGGGCGGCCTTGCCGATGGCCTGCTCCGGCTGGTTCGGCGCGTCGGGGCCGGCGACGGCCTCGTCGCTCCACTCCAGGTCGGAGGCTTCCAGGATCTCGCCGACGGAGATGTTGCGGGCGTAGACCAGGGTCTGGGCGGCGTGGCTGTGGTGCGCGTGGTGGCCGGCGTGCGTTGGGTGGCTCGTTTCTGCAGGCGCATCCATGACCGCCACGATGATCCGCCGCTGGCCGGAGCTGTTGGCCCAATCCAGCCCGACGGCGCGGGCCGCGAGCTGCACGTCGCCGGCGTCGAGCACCGCCTCGCCGCCGACAGGGGCGCGTCCGACGACCTTGCGGGCGGAGGCGCCTTCCACGCCGTCGAACAGGTCGCCTAGCGTCACCACGCCGGCGTGGCCGGCGAGGTCGGCGCGGAGGTCGACAGGCTGGCCCGCGAAGGCGGGGGAGGCGAGGGCCATGGTGAATGCGGTCACGCCGAGCGCGAGGGGAGGCCACCTGAACGCCCCCTTGATCCCGCTCATCCGGGCGAATGCCGGGACCCAGATTTCAAGGCGCAGACCTGTCGGTGTGGCTCTGCTCATCATCGTCAAGCGGGGAGCCTTATAAGCTGGGTCCCGGCATTCGCCGGGATGAGCGGATGCCAAGCGAAAGCGCATCATCACGACTTCATCTGGCTGGTGGTCTGCAGCATCTGGTCGGCCGAGGTGACCACCTTGGAGTTCATCTCGTAGGCGCGCTGGGCCACGATCAGGGCGCTGATCTCGGTCACCGGATCGACGTTCGACGCCTCGGTGTAGCCCTGCTGGATGGCCCCGAAGCCGGTGGAGTTGGGCGTACCGGTGACGGGCGCGCCGGAGGAGCCGCTCTGCAGGAAAAGGTTGTCGCCGATCGCCTCCAGCCCCGCCTCGTTGTAGAAGCTGACCAGCTGCATCTGGCCCACCTGCTGGGGCGCGGTCTGGCCGGGCAGCGTCGCCTGGACCTGGCCGGAGGAGGAGATGCTGACGTCGGTGGCGGTCTGGGGGATCGTCATCTGCGGGATGACCTGATAGCCCTCCGAGGTCACCACCTGGCCCTGGTCGTTCACCGACAGGTTGCCGGCGCGGGTATAGGCGGTCTCGCCGGACGGCATCAGCACCTGAAGATAGCCGCGCCCGTTGATGGCCACGTCCAGCTTGTTGCCGGTCTGGGTCATCGCCCCTTGGGTCATGATCCGGTAGACGCTGCCGGTCTTCACGCCGGAGCCGAGCTGGACGCCGGTGGGCACCACGGTGCCGGTGTCCGAGGACTGGGCGCCGGGGCGCTGCACGTTGTCGTACAGCAGGTCCTCGAACTCGGCGCGCTGGGCCTTGTAGCCGACGGTGTTCATGTTGGCGATGTTGTTGGAGATCACCTCCACGTTCAGCTGCTGGGCGGCCATGCCGGTGGCGGCGATGCGGAGCGCTCTCATGGTTGCTTTACGCCTTTACGAGTTGAGCTTGCCGAGACCATCCACCGCCTTGGCGGAGAGGTCCTGGGTGGCCAGGATGATGTTCTGCATGCGCTCGTAGGCGCGGGTGATATCGATCAGGGAGGTGACCTCGGCCACGGGGTTGACGTTGGACTTCTCCACGAACCCTTGGCGCACCACCGCGTCCGGTGCGTTGGTGGCGCCCGCCGCGCCAGTGGCGTCGGCGAACAGGTTGGAGCCCTCCTTGGACAGGGCGCCGCGGTTGGCGAAGCGGGTGACGCCGATCCGCCCCACCTTGCTGATCGCCCCGTTCCGCGCGCTCTGCGAGATCGAGCCGTCCTTGCCGATCACGGGCGTGGTGAGGGTCGGGTCGATGGTCAGGGGCGAGCCGCCGGTGTCCAGCACCGGGTCACCGGCCTGGTCCACCAGCCGGTTCTGGGCGTCGGTGCCGAAGCGGCCGTCGCGCGTGTAGCGCACGCCGTTCGCCGTCTGGACGCTGAAGAAGCCCGCGCCCTCGATGGCGGTGTCGAAGGTGGCGCCGGTCAGCTCGATGGAGCCCTGGGTGAAATCCCGCGTGGAGCCGTTGTCCAGCACGTAGTTGATCGGTGCGTTCCCCAGACCAAAGGAGGCGCCCGGGGCTGCGAGCGGGTCTGTCATCACCGACAGGTGCTCCACCTTGAATCCGGCGGTGTCCACGTTGGCCAGGTTGTTGGCGGCGACGTCGAGGGCCCGCTGCAGCGTCATCTGCCGCGACAGTCCGACGTAGATGGCGTTGTCCATGCGGCCTCCGTTCGGGAAAGGCCTTGCAAGCCGCGGGCCACGACTTTCCCAAGGTGGATAGGCGCTTAGCTGGTTAACGCCTGCGCCCGGGTCGCCTTTTCAGCCGGGCAGATGCTGCCGGGCGGCGAGGGGGCGCGTCAGGGTCAAACGGAACATTAACCATGCGGGCCTCAGGTGGACGTGACTGTGCAGGCGGGACGACTCGCGCGCGCGACACGTGTTCAAGGGCCCCATGTCCAAGCCGAAGAAGGACAAGACGCCGGCTTCCAAGGCCGACCCCGAGGACGGGGAGGCCGTTGAAGGCGCCCCTGAAGGCGGCAAGAAGAAGCTGCCGCTGAAGCTGCTGATCGCTGGCGGTGCGGGCGCCCTGGTGATCCTGGGCGGCGGCGGGGTTGCGGCTGTGCTGATGATGGGCGGCGGCAAGGCCGAAGCGCACAAGGCCCACAAGAAGCCGACGGAAAAGAAGGACGGCGACAAGAAGGACGCCGGCCCCAACCCGATCAGCCAGGGGCCAGACGGAGTGGTCTTCTACACCATGCCGGACATGGTGGTGAACATCCAGTCCACCGACGGCCGCCCGACCTACCTGAAGCTCAAGCTCGCCTTCGAGATGGCCGATGAGGACTCTGCGGAGGCGATCACCCCCAACCAGCTGCGCCTGAACGACATGTTCCAGAGCTTCCTGCGCGAGCTGCGCCCGGACGACCTGGCCGGCAGTGAGGGCAGCTACCAGCTCCGCCAGGAGATCCAGCGCCGGGTGAACCTGGTGATCGCGCCGTCCAAGGTGAACGCGGTGCTCGTTCAGGAAATGCTGGTCCAGTAACCGATGTCGGACACCTTCACAGAGCCGGACGCCAGCGCCTGGGACGAAGGCGCCACGCTCGGCGATGGCGCGCCCGAGCGGGTGCTGAACCAGGAGGAGATCGACAGCCTCCTGGGCTTCGAGCTGAACGACGAGGAGGCGGGCGAGCGCACGGGCGTGCGGGCGATCATCAATTCCGCACTCGTCTCCTACGAACGCCTGCCGATGCTGGAGATCGTCTTCGACCGCCTGGTGCGGTTGATGACCACGTCCCTGCGCAACTTCACCTCCGACAACGTGGAGGTGAGCCTGGACAACATCTCCTCCATCCGCTTCGGCGACTACCTGAACTCCATTCCCATGCCGGCGATCCTGTCGGTGTTCCGCTGTGAGGAGCTGGACAACTACGGCCTGCTGACCGTCGACTCCAACCTGATCTACTCGGTGGTCGACGTGCTGTTGGGCGGCCGCCGGGGCGCTGCGGCCATGCGGATCGAAGGCCGGCCCTACACCACCATCGAGCGCATGCTGGTCCAGCGCATGGTCGAGGTGGTGCTGAACGACTGCCGCGCCGCCTTCGAGCCTCTGACCAAGGTCAGCTTCGACCTGGAGCGGCTGGAGACCAACCCGCGCTTCGCCGCCATCGGCCGTCCCGCCAACGCCGCCATCCTGGTTAAGCTGCGCATCGACATGGAGGACCGAGGCGGCCGGGTGGAGCTGCTGCTGCCCTATGCGACGCTGGAGCCGATCCGCAAGATGCTGCTGCAGCAGTTCATGGGCGAGAAGTTCGGCCGCGACCACATCTGGGAAAGCCACCTCGCCAGCGAGCTGTGGACCACCCAGGTGGAGGTCCGCGCCGTGCTGGACGAGCTGCAGGTGGACCTGCGCCGGGTGCTGGACCTCAAGGTCGGCGACACGGTGATGCTGAACGCCACCGCCGACAGCCCCGTGCAGCTCCGCGCCGGGTCGGTGCCGCTGACCGAGGGCCGCATGGGCCGGCGCAACCAGAACATCGCCGTGCGGGTGGAGGCGCCGCTGAACGTGGCCGCCCGCAAGGCCGTGGCCGCATCGCAGGCGGCGGGAGGGCGGCGGTGAGCCCGGTGGCGGCTGGCCTGGACGGGCTGCTCGTCCTGCTGCTGCTGCTGGCTCTGGGCCTCGGTCTGCAACTCAACCGACGGCTCAAGGCGCTTCGCGAAGGCCAGGCGGGTTTCGCCGCCGCCGTCATCGAGCTGAACCAGGCGGCGGCGAGGGCCGAAGCGGGACTGCAGGCGCTCAAGACCGCCTCCGAAAGCGCTCATGACGACCTGCTGGCCCGCATCGAGACTGCCCGCGGCCTGGTCGGACGTCTGGAGCGGGCCGGAGCGGACGCGCATCGCGTGCTCGACACTCTTCCCGGACCCGCGGCTCCGGCCGGCCGCACCGCCGCGGCCGGTGGATCGGGTGGCGGCTCGCTCGCCGCCATAGCCGCTCTGGCGGAGGGCCGGTTCGTGGAACGGGACGTCCCCGCTTCCCAGCCACGCGCGCCGCCTCCGCCTCGCCGTTCCGCGAGGGCCGCCTTCGACGAGGAGCTGTTCGAGTCCAAGGCGCGCAATCCCGTTCCGCGCGAGCGATCCCCCGGCGACCGGGCGTTTCTTGAGCCAGGAGCCTTGGGCGACCGGCTCGACCTGGGTCCGCTGCGCCCCAACAGAGGTGACCGATGACCACGGCTCCGCGCCTGCTGCCCCTGATCGCCATCGCCATCGGTGGCGTGCTCGCGGTCAAGACCCTCTCCGGCGTCCAGGCCCTGCCGGACCTGTTCGCCGCCACTCGCGCCCGAGCCGAGGAAGCGCCCGCGGGCGCCAGGCACAAGACGCACGGCGACGCCGAGCCTGCGCCCGTCCAGGCCGCGGCCCTGCCGCCCACGCCTGCGTCCAGGCCGACGCCGGCCTGCATCCAGTCCCCCACCGATCTGGCGCGGGAGGCCGGCGTGTCGCCGGGCGAGCTGCAGGTGCTGCAGAACCTCGGGGCCCGCCGCGGCCAGCTCGACGACCGGGAGAAGGCGCTGGACACCCAGCTGCAGCTGCTCGCCGCCGCCGAAGCCAAGGTCGACGCCAAGCTGAAGGCGGTCACTGCGGTGAAGGCCCAGATCCAGGGCCTGATCGGCCAGGCGGATTCGCAGCAGCAGGCCGATGTCGACCGCCTTACCCTCGTCTATCAAAAGATGAAGCCCCGCGACGCCGCCGCCGTCATGGCCACGCTCGACGACCGGGTGCGTATTCCCGTCGCCGCCAGGATGAA
Organism: uncultured Caulobacteraceae bacterium; assembly: GCA_964249945.1. Classification (GTDB taxonomy): domain Bacteria; phylum Pseudomonadota; class Alphaproteobacteria; order Caulobacterales; family Caulobacteraceae; genus CAHJWH01. Next base: position 8,595 of record CAXUEN010000017.1, read on the forward strand.
GGACTCCGCCCTGGCGGCCATCCTGTCGCAGATGCCAACGGCGGAGGCCAAGAAGCTGACCGAGAGCCTCGCCCAGCGCGCCGACAACGCCAAGCAGGCGCTGAACGCGGCGGTTCAGATGCCGGCCGAAGCGCCGTCGGCGGCTTCGCAGTCAAGCGATCCGCTGGCGCCGGTCGCCCCTGCTGTGAAGGTCAAGCGTAACCACCCACACAAGCTAGCCGTGGCCAAGCCGCTCACCGCGACCGCAAAGTCGGCTGCAGCGCTGACGGCGCCTAAGGCTGATCCGCCCGTCGCAGCACCCCTGGCGGCGGCCGCAGCGACGCCCGCCAAGGCGGCCTCTCCGCTTCCCGCGGGCAAGTCCTCCTAAATGCAAGCGGTCCCCTCCCTCCCTTTTCGCAGCGGGAGGAGGGGACCGCGCCAAGCGCGGTGAGGGGGCGTCTCCGCCAGGCTCAGCCCAGCGTCGCGTCCAGCGTGATTTCCGCCTTCAGCAGCTTGGAGATCGGACAATTGGCCTTGGCCTTGGCGGCCAACTCCTGGAACTTGGCGTCATCCGCACCCGAAATGGTCGCCTTCAGCGTCAGGTGTGACGATGTGACGGCGAAGCTGTCGCCGTCCTTGTCCAGCGTCACCTCGGCGGTGGTCTCCATCGTGTCCGCGGTCAGCCCAGCCTCGCCCAGCATCAGCGATAAGGCCATGGTGAAGCAGGCCGCGTGCGCCGCCCCGATCAGCTCTTCCGGGTTGCTGCCGGCCTGCCCTTCGAAGCGGCTGGCGAAGCCATACGGATAATCCTTCAGGGCGCCGCTCCGGGTGGAGATCGCGCCCTTGCCGTCCTTGATGCCGCCGTGCCAGACGGCGGAGCCCTGGGTCTTCATCGGGTGGTCCTCTGCGGCGCGCATGCCTGTGCAGATCGAACAGTCGGGGAGGGACGACGTTCCGTTCCCCGCAGCCACGCCGCAGACCAAAAAAAGGCCCCGCGCGAGCGGGGCCAAGTCATAGGGAGGAAACGCCCAGAAGGGCGTAACCGTCATATGCCTCAGGCCGTCCCCGAGGTCAAGTTCTTTGGACCCACTCGTCCACCTTTTTTCGCAACTGCACTCGCCAGCGTGCGCTGCAGCGCACGCGTCACCCCGCAGCCCGCAGGCGATCCAACGCGCCCTGGAGGATGTAGGCCGCCGCCGCGCGGTCCACGACCTCGGCGCGGCGCGCTCGGGTCATGTCCAGCTCCTCGATCAGCATGCGATTGACCGCCATGGTCGACATCCGCTCGTCCCAGAAGGCGATGGCCAAGCCCTCGTCCAGGCGCAGCAGGTTGCGGGCGAAGGCGCGCACCGACTGACAGCGCGGCCCCTCGCCGCCATCCATGTTCAGCGGCAGGCCGATCACCAGGGCGCGGGCGCGGCGCCCCTGCATGAGCGTCGCCAGTTCGGCGGCGTCGTCGGTGAACCTGCGCCGGCGAATCAGCGCCAAGGGGCTGGCGACGCTGCGCAGCGGGTCGCTGACCGCCACGCCGATGGTCTTCTCGCCGAGGTCGAGCCCCACCAGGGCGGTCATGTCCGCGGGCAGGTCCAGGAGATCGACGACGGCCATGGGCCGGGATAGCAGACCGCAAGGCGCTCCGCAGCCCACGCGGCCCTGAAGACCCTTGACGCGCGAGGGCGGGCGCCCTTGATCGGGCGCTCAAATGGCGGCTCCAGGTGAGGGCCCGGCCACGGCCCGAGGTCCTGCGCTCTTGAAGTCCCCTTCCTGGTGAACCCGCAAGGGCGCTTCGCCGCGATCGCGGGGACGGTCGTGCTGTGCGCGGTGGCGGTGGGGGGCCTGGGGCTCGCCATCTACGCCGCCCTGCTGTTCCGCGGACTGCCGGACGCCGCCGAGCTGGCGGAGTACCGGCCGCCGACCTCCACCCGCGTCTACGCCTGGGACGGCACCCTGATCGCCCAGCTCGGCCAGGAGCGGCGCATCTTCACGCCCTACGACCAGATTCCGCCCCTGGTGATCCGGGCCTTCCTGGCGGCTGAGGACCACAAGTTCTTCGAGCACGGCGGCATCGACGTGGAGGGCCTGGGCCGGGCCATGAGTCGCGACGTGTTCCGCGCCGCCAACAAGCAGCGCCTGCAGGGCGGCTCCACCATCACCCAGCAGGTGGCCAAGAACATCCTGCTGACCAACGAGCAGACCTTCGGGCGCAAGGTCAAGGAGGCCATCCTCGCCCAGCGCATCGAGCAGACCCTGCCCAAATCGCGCATCCTGGAGATCTATCTGAACCAGATCGCGCTGGGGAACCGCTCCTACGGCGTGGGCGCCGCGGCCTACAACTACTTTGGCAAGACGCTGGGCGAACTCGACCTGGCCCAGATCGCCTATCTCGCCGCCCTGCCCAAGGGCCCGGCCAACTACAACCCCATCACCCACAAGGCCGCCGCCATCGAGCGGCGGAACTGGATCCTGGGCCAGATGGCCCAGCTCGGCTGGGTCGCGCGGCCCGCGGTCCAGGCGGCGATGCAGGAGGACCTGGTCGTGCAGACCAAGCCCGAGCGCACCCACTACCGCGACGCCGACTACTTCGTGGAGGAGGTGCGCCAACGCGCCAAGGGCACCATCAGCAAGACCGCCGAGAACGACGGCCTGTACCTGCGCACCACGCTCGATTCACGCCTGCAGAGCGCCGCCCGCATCGCCCTGATGAAGGGGCTGGAGAGCTACGACCACCGCCACGGCTGGCGCGGCCCGTGGGGCCACACCGACGTCTCGCCGGACTGGGCCAAGGCCGCCGACGTGAAGCCCGCGCCGGCCGAGCGCCGCACCTGGGTCGCCGCCCAGATCGACAAGGTGGGCGGCGGCGTCGCCGACATCACCACGATCAAGGGCGACACCGGCGCCATCATCGACGCCGACGTGGTGTGGGCCAACGCGGGCAAGCCGCTGCTGGCCGGCGACCTGGTCTATGTCGAGCCCGTGAATCCCGGCTCCAAGCTCTACGACCTGCGCCAGGTGCCCGCGGTGAACGGGGCGCTGGTGGTGATCGAGCCGAAGTCGGGCCGGGTGCTGGCGCTGGTGGGCGGCTACAGCTTCTCGCTGTCCAACTTCAACCGGGCGACCCAGGCCGCGCGCCAGCCGGGCTCGTCCTTCAAACCCTTCGTCTACGCCACCGCGTTGGAGAACGGCTTCACCCCGGCCTCCACCGTGCTGGACGCGCCGATCTATCTGAACGGCGGGTCGGGCAAGGTCTACAGTCCGGAGAACTACGAGCACACCTACTCCGGCCAGACGCCGCTCCGCAACGGCCTGGTCTTCTCCAAGAACACCATGACCGTGCGCCTGGCCAAGGCCGTGGGCATGCATAAGATCGTCGACGCGGCGGCGCGCTACGGCGTGGCCGACCACCTGCCGCCCTACCTGCCGGCCGCTCTGGGCGCGGGCGAGGTGACGCCCTTCCGCCTCACCGCCGCCTACTCGGAATTCGCCAATGGCGGCAAGCGCATCCAGCCCCACCTGATCGAGCTGGCCGAAGACCACTCCGGCCAGGTGGTCTGGAAGGCCGACCGCCGCGACTGCCCCAACTGCGGCGAGCCCTTCGACGGGCAGGAGAGCCCGCGCATCCCCCCTGACGGGACCCAGGTCATGGACCCGGTCACCGCCTACGCCATGACCCTGATGCTGGAGGGCGTGACCCAGGTCGGCACGGGCGCGGAGGTCGGCAAGACCTTCGGCGCCCGGCCGATCGCCGGCAAGACCGGCACCACCAACGACTACCGCAGCGCCTGGTTCGTCGGCTACACGCCCGATCTTGTGGTGGGCGTCTTCGTGGGCTTCGACGACAACCGCTCGCTTGGCGACAAGGAGACCGGGGCCAAGGCCGCCATCCCCATCTGGATCGACTTCATGCAGGACGCGCTGAAGGACCAGCCCGCCACCGACTTCATCGCGCCGCCGGACGTGAAGATGGCCTGGACCCACGGCCACAAGGAAGCCTTCCGCCCGGGGACCGAGCCCAAGCCGCCGCCGCCCCGGGCGCCGCGCGTCTACGCGCCGTCCGCCATCACGCCGCCGACACCATATGGGCAGGCCTTCCCCGGCTCTCCGCCCTCAGGCGCCAGCCCGCCGAAGCCGCCGACCAAGGACGTCCAGGGCCTGTACTGAGCGGGCGCGCCGCTGAACCGCTTCTTAAGCCCGATGCGCTAAAGCCCGTCGCTTGGTGGAGGGTGCGCATGAGAACGATCCTGGCAGCGATGGTCATGGCGGGCTTGGCGGCCCAGGGCGCAGCCGCCCAGGCCTGGGACGGCGTTCCCGCCGGCGTAAACAGGGTCGACGTGAGGGCCCTGCACCAGCAGGTGCTCGCCGATCAGATGGCCTGCCGCGACAAGGCCAGGGCCGCGGCCGACGGTCAGGTGGCCATCGGCTACATCGGCAGGGGCGTGGGCGGGGGACTGGCCGCCCTCGCCCTGGACGTGGGGAGCGGCGCCGCCGGCAATGTGGCGGCCAACCGCAAGTTCGACCGCACGCTGAACGAGTGCATGGCCGCGCAGGGCTACGCTCCAGCCGACCCGTCGCCCGAGGACCTCGCCGCCTACAGCTCCGCCACCGCAGCCGGCCTACCACGCGACCCTTACGCCTACGTGGTCAGCTTCAAGCCGACGCGAGCGCGGGCGACCTCCGTCGTCGAGACCAGCGACGCTTCGGGGCGTCCGGTGCGGACCTACAGCGTCGGACGGTTCTGAGCCGGTTGCCGCGCCTGCCCGCGCCCGCTATCTGAGCGCTCCATTCCAGGAGCACTCACATGAGAGCGGATGTCGAGGCCGCCGCGGCCGACATCGAGCAGTCCGTCGGACTGCTCAGGAGGCGTCTTTGACTGGGAGCCCGCGCTCCGCAAACTCGACGAGCTGAACGCCCGCGCTGAGGACCCCACCCTGTGGGACCGCCCTTCCGACGCCCAGGCGCTGATGCGCGAGCGCACCAAGCTCGCTTCCCAGGTGGAGGCGGTGCGCGCCCTGGAGCGCGAGCGCCAGGACACCCTGGACTTCGCCGAACTGGCCGAGATGGAGGGCGACCAGGCTAGCCTTGAGGAGGCCGCCCAGACCCTCAAAGGCCTGAGGGAACGCGCCGGCCGCGCCGAACTCGAAGCCCTGCTCTCCGGCGAAGCGGACTCCAACGACGCTTATGTGGAGATCAACTCCGGCGCCGGCGGCACCGAATCGGCCGACTGGGCCTTGATGCTCACCCGCATGTACACCCGCTGGGCCACCGCCCACGGCATGAGCGTGGACGTGCTGGAGGAGACCGCCGGCGAGACCGCCGGCCTGAAGTCGGCCACCTTGCAGGTGAAGGGTTTGAACGCCTATGGCTGGCTGAAGACCGAGGCGGGCGTGCACCGTCTGGTGCGCATCTCCCCCTTCGACAGCAACGCGCGCCGCCACACCAGTTTCGCCTCGGTTTGGGTCTATCCGGTGGTGGACGACACCATCGTCATCGAGATCAACCCCGCCGACGTCCGCACCGACACCTACCGCGCCTCGGGCGCCGGCGGCCAGCACATCAACAAGACCGACTCGGCCGTCCGCCTGACCCACATCCCCACCGGGATCGCGGTCGCCTGCCAGACCCAGCGCTCCCAGCACCAGAACCGCGAGAACGCCTGGCAGATGCTGCGCGCGAGGCTCTACGAGGCCGAGCTGCAGCGCCGCGAGGAAGCCCAGGCCGCGTTGGAAGACGCCAAGACCGACATCGGCTGGGGCCACCAGATCAGGAGCTACGTCCTGCAGCCCTACCAGCTGGTCAAGGACCTGCGCACGGAGATGGAGACGTCGGATACGCAAGGCGTGCTCGACGGCGACCTGGACGCGTTCATGGGGGCCTCCCTGTCGCAGCGGGTGGGCGCGACGCGGGATGCTGTGGAGGCTTAGGGCGTCCAAGCTCTTATCAAGCGGACGCTAACTGAGTCCGAGTTGGGTGGAACCCGGACTATGGGCCATCCCGCTTGGGTTGGGGCCAAGGCTTGTGGAAAGGTGCCGACTTACAAGTGCCCAACGCCCTTCGGGTTACGGTTCCGAGCGACCCTAGGTGTAGCACTTGGTAATCGGAGATAGCGGCTGTCCTTGGATCGAAGGTAATATAGCGCACCTGACCGAGAGACTTCAGGTCCGCAAGCTTGATCGGCACGGACGATGGATCACTGATTGGAAAACTTTCTAATTTTCCACACGCACCGTAGCAGTATGCGCGACCTGCGAGGTCGGCGCTGAACGATAGATGATAGGGAAGAGTCTTGGGTGGTTGGGAGCCGCTCTGAACAATTTCGGAACCCGAACAGATTTCGCCCAGCGTTTCTGAGGCGAGAGCCGGGGTAGCCAAAAGCGCGAAGGCGATAATTGGACAGACGCTGAGTTGGGCTGTCATTCGGATAATCTCACGCTGCACCGTTGCCCATACAACTTGGCCGCTTCGTCAGCAACGGGTCGAAAGGGCAGTAGCGGTCTGCTTCCGAAACTCGCCATCCAGCCCGGCTCGTGGTTCCTGCCGGTAGCGGACCTTATGGATGCGAGCGAAGGGTGGAAGTCGGACCTGTGCGGCTCAGGCTGGGTTCGGACGCTGCATCACACGTTTCGAGAGCACCAGATTGGCGTATACGGCCATTCCTACGATGATTGCGAGGAATAGACCGACGAAGAACAAAGTGGATTAGGGCCCCCTACAATGGAGCGGGCATGAGCTTCACCGTCATAGTTTAGATCATGAATGGATGGACGGTCGGGGTCGTATACTATTGGAATTTGACTACCGACCAGCGCGCCCATGAAATGGGCCTCATCGGTATGGGACAGTCCACGGACGTGGTGATGTGGATTATTCTTCAGTGAGAACCTATAGGATAAGAGGTAAGAGGGATGCGCTTTCCGGCCGTTCTCCTATTTCTGGGTGAGAACACCAGTCGTGTCCACACCTCGCGTCTTGAGCGCGAACCTTGTGTAGGTGCCGACTCCAGAACCGTAAATCAGCACGGCTGCTAGAAGCCCTAGGAGGATTGAGGTCACCCAAAGCCTTGCTCTTGTGAATGCTGTCACCGACTGCTGCATGATTTCCCTCTAAGCCGACGAGGCAGAGTCTGATCCGGAACAATTTAGAATTGTTTGATCAAATGAGAGAGTGCGAATGCGGCTGGAACGCTCTTTGTCTCGATCCATGCGGGCGAGTCCGCCTTGGGTCGTTCTTTCGCGTTAGGATTGCTCCGAGAAGCGGACGGGATGGAGCCACCTTGATCGGGCGTGTAGAAGCGAGCTTGCTGGCTGGGCTCGACCTGACTGAGCAGCGCGGCGGCCACCCCGTTAGAGCGGCGACTAGTCATCTTCCGCGCCGCGCCGCCTTGGGCTACTCACCGCCCACGGCTGACGCGTGTGAGGAAAGCCATCGGGACGAGACGTTGCGCAAACTCGGCGGCCGGAAGGCGCCCAAGAGATTGCTGTCGATCAGGCGCTTCATGAGAGCCCGCAAGGACCAATCCAAGTACCCCGTACAATGGAGCCCGTAGCTCCACGTCAGCCCAGGTCCTGATCAGCTCCGGAGCCAACCCGAGCGCAGGACCCGCCCCGGCGGGGGCGCGTAGGCGTAAACGGTCTTTCTCATGCGCGTTCGCCCCACGCGG
>CAXUEN010000018.1:0-16201 GCA_964249945.1 uncultured Caulobacteraceae bacterium
GTTCAGTCATCTCTCCCGCTTCACCGGGGAGGAGAGGAGCGGTGCGATCTAACGGCGAAGCCGACGCAGGCAGCATCGAGCATGGCCGCTGCCTTCCAACAGCCAGACTGGTTAGTGCGTGGGTTGCAACATCCCAACGTTGCGAAGGGCGGCCGCACGGCTCAGCAGCGGTCAAAATCATATTGACACGTTTTGGTCTAAGTGTACCGTTGTAGCGCCGTGAATGCATTTGACGGCTTCCTTCATCAGCCTTGCGAGCCAGCTAGCCTCTGCTGGTCGCTAACTATGGGCACGCTAATGCGGATCACAATCTGGTTGATTGCGAGCGGGTTCTTAGCTGGAACATCTATGTCCAGCATCTCGAGCGCAGCGGCAATCCTTGATCAGTCCAATACGGGCCCGTCGTCAGACGTATACTCCGACATCAATAAAGGCTCATACCCTGAAGTCGGTGAGACGTTCACAGCCGGCCGTTCGGGTCTGCTGGATTCGGTAAATTTAGCCATATATGAGGGGCAACTTTATGAAGGGAGTACGCCCTCCGGTTACTATAATTCTGGAGCAGAGGTAAACATCCGAAATGCTTCTGGAAGTGTACTGGGAACGGCCACGCTCGCGGCGTCGGCCATTCCGGACGATAATCTGCGTTCAAACAATTCGCCGTTGGACGTAGCTGTTTCATTCAGTAGTTCGAACATCTCATTAGTGGCTGGTAATACTTACTCTGTTGGCGTCATCGCTACCACCCTGGCGCCTTCAGGCGACGGTGGCAACGGGCTCGAGCTTTCCGCGACCGGTAACACTTACGCAGGTGGAGCCCCATATATTGCGTACAACGCCAATACGTCCTTCAATCCAAGCCCGTTTTTCGCCGACAGTAATGACCTTGAGTTTCAGACTTACGAGAAAACGCCCGTCTCTGGCGGCGGCGGCGGCGGCCCAGAGCCTTCGACGTGGGCGTTGATGGTGGTTGGCGTATTTGGCGTCGGCATTGCGCTCCGGCGGCGGGAAGCTATGGTCGAACGGGTGGAGGGTCCCGTACAGGCTAGGGACGGCTTGTTGGGATGCATGCGGGGGCTGTAGCTCGCGACTGGGTCGTTTGATTCTCAGCGATGTCAGGATTTCATCTGCTCTTCCATCCTTCCGAGCGTCCGCCATCGGTAGTCAGGACCCCCGCCGCAACGCCCGTCCGCTAACCACCGCCCCAACTCCGAACCGCCCTCGCAACGCATCCACCGCCGTTTCCGTCGTGCGCGCCCGGGCCTCGTCGTCGTCGCCGAACAGGTCGGCAGCTCCGGTCTCCACCTCGGCCAGCTCCGCCAAACCAACGCCGATCAGCCGGTAGGCCGTCCCGCCCACTTCCGCCGCCAGCATCTCCCGCGCCACGGCGAACAGCGTCCTCGCCGTTTGGGTCGGCGCGGGCAGGGTGCGCGAGCGGGTGAGGCGGCGGAAGTCGGCGGTGCGGAGCTTCAGGACCACGGCGCGGCCGGCGAAGCCGTCGGTGCGGGCGCGGGCGGCGACCTTCTCGCAGCAGGGCCACAGGCGGTCTTCCAGGGCTGAAAGGTCGCGCAGGTCGGTGTCGAAGGTGGTCTCCGCGCTCACCCCTTTGCGCTCCGACTCAGGGTCGACCCTGCGGGCGTCCTGACCGTGGGCGAGGCGGGAGAGGCGCAGCCCGTTGGCGCCGAAGCGCTGGACCAGGGCCTTCTCGGACGCGCGGGCGAGGTCGCCCACGGTGGCGAAGCCCGCGGCCTCCAGGCTCTTCACCAGGGCGGGGCCGACGCCCGGCAGGATGGAGACCGGGCGGGGCGCCAGGAAGCCTTGCGCCTCCTCAGCTCCGATCACCGCGAAGCCGCGGGGCTTGTCGAGGTCCGAGGCGATCTTGGCCAGGAACTTGTTGGGGGCGAGGCCGACAGAGAGGGTCAAGTCCGTCGCCCGCTCGATCTCGCCCTGCACCCGCGCCAGCTGCCAAGCGGCCGAGCCGCCGTTCAGCCGCTCGGTGCCGGAGAGGTCCACCCAGGCCTCGTCCAGGGACAGGGGCTGGACCAGGGGCGTGAGCGCGCGCAGCCGGTCCATGATGATGCGGCTGGCCGCCTTGTACTTGGCGAAATCCGGCTTCACGATCACTGCCTCCGGGCATAGCTTCCGCGCCGTGAACATCGGCATGGCCGAGCGCACGCCGAAGGTGCGGGCTATGTAGCAGCAGGTGGTGACCACGCCGCGCACGCCACCGCCGACGATCACCGGCAGCTCGCGCAATTCGGGGCGGTCGCGCTTCTCCACCGAGGCGTAGAAGGCGTCGCAGTCCAGGTGGGCGAGGCTCAGCCGCTCCAGCTCCGCGTGGCGCACCAGGCGCGGCGAGCGGCAGGCCGGGCAGCGGCGCAGGTCGGTCTGGCCCCGCCATAGGCAATCTCGGCAGACGCCCGGCGTCATCTCGGCTCGGCTAACGGGGCCTTAGGGATGTGCATGGGATAGTCCTATCGCACAAGCGGGTCCGGATCACGGGTCCCAAGGGACTTGGTCCCCAAGGGTGGTGGCGTGAGCGCATCGACGGCCAAGACCGTCCTCATCGTCGAGGACAACGAGCTAAACATGAAGCTCTTCCACGACCTGCTGGATGCGCAGGGCTACGCTACGCTGCAGACCCGCGAGGGCCTGGGCGCCCTGGCCCTGGCCCGCGAGCACCAGCCGGACCTGATCCTGATGGACATCCAGCTGCCGGAGATTTCGGGGCTCGAGGTCACTAAGTGGCTGAAGGAGGACGAGGCGCTTAGCCACATCCCCGTGATCGCGGTCACCGCCTTCGCCATGAAGGGCGACGAGGAGCGCATCCGCCAGGGGGGGTGCGAGGCCTACATCTCCAAGCCGATCTCGGTCGGCTTCTTCCTGGACACCGTCAAACGCTTCCTCGGGTGAGGTGAGGCCATGTCCGCGCGCATCCTGGTGGTCGACGACATCGAGGCCAACGTCCGGCTGCTCGAAGCCAAGCTGACCGTCGAGTACTACGACGTTTCGGTGGCTTATGACGGGCCGAGCGCGCTGAAGGCGGCGGCCGAGACCCACCCCGACATCATCCTGCTCGACGTGATGATGCCCGGCATGGACGGCTTCGAGGTCTGCCGCCGGCTGAAGGCCGACGCTGTCACCCGTCATATCCCGGTGGTGCTGGTGACGGCTCTGGACGGGCGACAGGATCGGCTGACGGGGCTGAAGGCCGGGGCGGACGACTTCCTCACCAAGCCCATAGACGATGTGGCCCTGTTCGCCCGAGTGCGCAGCCTGACCCGGCTGAAGCTGGTCATCGACGAGCTGCGCCAGCGCGAGGCCTCCGGGCGCCGCATCGGGGTGATCGAGGGGGTGGCGGCGCGGCTCGGCGGCTCGGGCGGCCGGATCGTGGTGGCCGACGACAACGCGCGTCAGGCGCGCCGCATCTTCGACGAGCTGGCGGTGGAGCACCGCCCGGTGGTGGAGTCCGACGCCGAGCGGGCGCTGATCGCGGTGCGGGCGCGGGCGGACCTGCTGATCGTCAACATCGCGGCGAGCGGGTTCGACGGCCTGCGCCTGGCGGCCCAGCTCCGCTCAGACGAGGTGACCCGCCACGTACCGATCCTGGCGGTGTTCGACCCTGCCGAGCGGGCGCGAGCCCTGAAGGCGCTGGAGATCGGGGTCAACGATCTGATCGCCAAGCCCATCGACCCGGAGGAGCTGTCGGCCCGCGCCCGGACCTTGATCCGGCAGAAGCGCTACACCGACTTCCTGAGGAACAACCTCGATAATTCCCTGGAATTGGCGGTCACCGATCCGCTCACGGGCTTGCACAACCGGCGCTACATGAGTGGTCAGTTGTCCTCCCTGGTGCGGCGCGCCACCTGCGGCGGCGATCCGGTGGCCGCGCTGCTGGTGGACATTGACCACTTCAAGCGCATCAACGACGGCTTCGGCCACGACGTGGGCGACGAGGTGCTGCGTGAATTCGCCGTGCGCTTGGCCACCAATGTCCGCGCCATCGACCTGCCTTGCCGAGCCGGCGGCGAGGAGTTCGTGGTGATCATGCCCGACACCCCGCTCGACGCCGCCGAGCGGGTGGCCGAGCGGCTGCGCCTGCACGTCTCCGGCTCACCCTTCCGGGTGTCGGGCGTTGAGGAGTTGATGCAGGTCACCATCTCCATCGGCGTCGCCTGCACGATGGGGCAGGGCGACACCCCCGAAGCCCTGCTGAAGCGCGCCGACGAGGCCGTCTACGAGGCTAAGGCCAAGGGGCGCAACGTGGTGATCGCCCGGGCGGCGTAACGCTCCGTCTCCCCGCAAGGCGCTATGCCCACAACTGCTGTGCTAACAAGTAGAGAGGCCCGGCCTTTCGGCCGGGCGCGAGTAGAACGCCGCCCTTACGTCGTCTACTTGATCTTGCCCTCGCGGAACTCGACGTGCTTGCGCACCATGGGGTCGTACTTCTTGACAACCATCTTTTCGGTCTTGGTCCGGGCGTTCTTCTTGGTGACGTAGAAGAAGCCGGTGTCGGCCGACGAGTTCAGGCGGATTTTGATGGAGGCCGGCTTGGCCATGGCGTAACTCCCAACGCCGGCTGACCGGGTATCCCGGGCCGGGCAAATCAAAGGCGTGGACCTTACTGATCCTCCGTTCCAAGTCAATGTGGCGACGCCGGCGTGCTGCGGCTTCGAAACGTGAATACGCTTGCTCCTCAGCATGACGCCGAGTTGCAGACGACATCCGTCGTCACCCTGAGGAGCCTTCGGCGGCTGTCTCGACGGCCTCATTCCAAATCCGGCGGCCGCTAAATTGGACGCCTTTGTCCAAAGTATATCCTGCCGTAATGCTTTGGACGCCATCGTCTAATCAACATCCTTGCCCTTGTGGCGCAATCAAACCTGTGTTCACCTCTTCATAAGATGACCGTCCTCAAGCGGCGGCGTCGAGGAAGCAGACAGGAGGGCGGCATGACCGTCTGGTTCGGCAACTTCTGCAAGGGCTGTCTAACCGCTTTCAACGACGGGCTGAGCCTCTACGGTCGCTCCGGCCTGCGGTTCTGACCGGCTCCAGGAACTGACGCCGTCCACTGCCGAGCGGTGGGTAGAAGGCCTAGGCAGGCTCGCCATGCGCTGCGCCTGCCCCCAGTACGTCAAGCGCCCTGCGTTCTGCATGCTTTCAGGCGTGAGCGCCTCTGTCCCCAAGCATTGCGGGTGGATTGCAATTCTTCAATCCTTCGCCATCCCGAGCAGCCTCTGGAGGAGGGGTGTCGACGGACCAGCCCGTCGGCCGGCCCTCAGGCCGCCCCGGGGTCGGCCAGGCGCATGGACACGATCTTGCCGGGCTGGCGGGGCGGCTCGCCCTTGGGCAGGGCGTCCACGTTCTCCATGCCGTCGGTGACCTGGCCCCAGACCGTGTACTGCTTGTCCAGGAAGCGGGCGTCGTCGAAGCAGATGAAAAATTGGCTGTTGGCCGAGTTCGGGTCGTTGGTCCGCGCCATGGAGCAGACGCCGCGCACGTGCGGCTCGGCCGAGAACTCCGCCTTCAGGTTGGCCTTGCTGGAGCCTCCGCTGCCGGTGCCCTTGGGATCGCCGCCCTGGGCCATGAAGCCGGGAATGACCCGGTGGAAGACCATGCCGTCGTAGAAGCCCTCGCTCGCCAGCTCCTTGATCCGCGCCACATGGCCGGGGGCGAGGTCGGGGCGCAGGCGGACGGTCACGGGACCCGTGTCCAGGGTCATGATCAGGGTGTTCTGGGCATCTTCAGACATTCGAGGCGGCCTTCTTTTCTCGCTTCGCCGTCCCTAACGCGGGACGGGCCAATAAGGAAACGTTCGCCGGGCCGAAACCGTGCGTTAACCACCCACCCGGCAAATCCTGCCCATGGACATCGTCCAAACCAGTGGAGGTCCGGCCGGCACGTTCGCAGGGATCGAGACCGCCATCCGCCGTGCCGCCTCGGCCACCGGCATCGACTTCGGCTTCCTGCTGCACACCGCCAAGCGCGAGAGTGGCTTCAACGCCCTCGCCCACGCCCCTAGCTCCTCGGCGGCCGGTCTGTTCCAGTTCGTGGAGCAGACCTGGATGTCCACCCTAAAGCGCCATGGGCCGGCCCACGGCTACGCCCGCTACGCCGACCTGATCACCGAAGGGTCCGACGGGCACTTCTTCGTCCCCCAGGGCGATGCAGCGCGCAAGGTGGTGATGGACCTGCGCTACGACGCCCACGCCGCGGCCACCATGGCGGGCGAGCTGGCGTCCGACCACGCCGCCTATCTGCGTGGCCGCACGGGGCGGGAGCCCACGGGGGGCGAGCTCTACGCGGCGCACTTCCTCGGTGAGAAGGGCTCGGCCCGGCTGATCGAGGCCTATTCCAGCAACCCGAACCAGACCGCCGCCGGCCTGTTCCCGGACGCTGCGGCCGCCAACCACAACGTCTTCTACCGCTCCGGCCGGGCGCTGAGCGTGGCGGAGGTCTATGCGGACCTAAGCCGCGCCGGGGGCGTGGACGTGGGCGTCCAAGTCGCCGCCGAGCGCGACCCGGGGGAGGGAGCCTTCGCCGCCTATGCCGGCGCCGCCCACAATGAGAGATTGCGGGAGGAGGCGATGCTGATGAACCTGATCCTCAGCGACCCGGACGACGGCGGCCGGAAATCCCCCATCGGCTCGATGTTCTCCTCGGAGATGTTGAGCGCCCTGTCGGCGGCGGACGTGACGCCGCGCCGATAACGCCTCTGGTAAACGCTCGTTAAGGATGCTCCGCCATGATGGGGACGGCGAGTCTCATCGAAGGAGCTTTAGTCTATGGCGGCCGCGCGCTCAGCCCTGACGCAGGACGACATCCGCACCCTCGTGCGCGGGGGCACGGCCGACGAGCGCGCGATCGCGGCGCACAAGCTCTGCCGCCGCATCGACGCAGGCCTGGGCGAGGCGGACCGCGAGGCCGCCGCCGAGGTGCTGCGGCTTATGGCGCTCGACGCCGCCGAGCTGGTGCGTCGGGCCCTGGCCGTGACGATGAAGACCTCCCGCGAGTTGCCGCGCGACGTGGCGGTGCGGCTGGCCCACGATGTGGAGAGCGTCGCGACGCCGGTGCTCACCTTCTCGCCAGTCCTCACCGACGAGGATCTGGCCGCCATCGTCGCCCTGCCGGACGCGGTGAAGCAGCTCGCCGTGGCGCGCCGCCCGACCCTGTCGGAGGCGGTCACCACCGCCCTGGTCCGCCACGCCGGAGAGGAGGCGGTGAAGACCGCCTGCGCCAACGACAACGCCCATTTCAGCGAAGCTGCGCTCGGCTCCGCCATGGAGCGGTTCGCCTCGAGCGACGCCCTGGCCAGCGCCATGGCGCTCCGCAAGATATTGCCCGCCGCCATCTGCGAGCGGCTGGTCAGCCGGGTCAGCGAATCGGTGCGCCAGCAGCTGGTGGACCGCCACCAGCTCTCGCCCGAGACTGCGCTCAGCATCGCCATAGGCACGCGCGAGCGCGCCACCGTCGACCTGGTGGACCAGGCCGGGAGGGCGGTGGACCTGAAGGCCTTCACCGCGCATCTGCACGTCGAGGAGCGGCTGACCGCCTCGCTGCTGCTGCGCGCGCTCGCCAACGGCCACATGAGCTTCTTCGAGTGGGGCATGGCCGAGCTGGCGGCGGTGGCCCATCATCGGGCCTGGATGATGATCCACGACGCAGGCCCCTTGGGCCTCAAGGCCATCTACGGCCGCGCCGCCCTACCGGAAGGGCTGTACCCGGCCTTCCGCGTAGCCGTGGACACCTATCACGCCCTTCAGCAGGAAGGCGGCGACTTCGACCTCCGCCGCTTCCAGCAGCGCATGCTGGAGCGCTTCCTGACCCAGGACGCCGCACCCGTGGAGGAGGTCGATTACCTGCTCGAGCGCATGGACCGCCTGGACCGGGAAGCCGCCACGCCGACGCTGGGCCAGGCGGGCTGACGACCCCTTTTCCCCGCTTGGACCTGACCCCCGTCGGCGCTAAGCCGGTCGGGCATGTCCAATGTCGCGTCTCCGCCCATCCCGGTCCCTGCGGCCAGCCTGATCCTGCTGCGCGACGGGCCGGACGGGGTGGAGGTGCTGGTCGGCCATCGCAGCCCCAGCACCCGCGCCTTCCCGGGCGCCATCGTCTTTCCCGGCGGCAAGCTTGAGACGCAGGATGCGGCGTGGCCCGAGGCCTCGGGTGACCCGCACCTCCAGGCCCGCTACGGCGCCCTGCGCGAGACGTTCGAGGAGACGGGGCTGCTGATCGCGGCGACCGGCGCGGGTCCGCCGCCGGATGCTGACATCGCCTCGGAGCGTCGGCGGGTGGAGGCCGGCGAGGTCGCCTTCGCCGAGCTGCTCGCGCGCTGGGATCGCAGGGTGGACCTCGACCGGCTCGTCCCGTTCGCCCACTGGATCACCCCCGAGCGGGCTCCCTACCGGTTCGACACCCTGTTCTTCCTCGTCGCCGCATCCCCTTGCGAGGCGCGGGCCCCGCTGATTTGCGCGGAATTCGAGCAGCTGAACTGGTTGCCGCCGCAGACCCTGCTGCAGGAGACGGAGGAGCGCCGGCTGATGAGCCCGACGCGCCACTGCCTGGACGTCCTGGTCGAAAGCGCGACGATGGCTGAAGCTCTCCGGTTCGCGGGGGCCCGCGGCCTCATCGACGGCGAACGGGCGAGACGCGCTTACCGCCAGAGCTGAGCCGGCGGCGGCTTCAGCCCCGCGGGGCCAGGTAGTCCGCCGTATGCTTCTCGAGTTCCGAGGCCAGGGCCTCGCCGATGGGGTTGTCGCTGTCGCGGATGTTGTCGCGGACCGCGGCGCGGATGGCGTTCACGTGGGCGTCGACAAGGGCCATAGGCGTGTTCACCCGCTCGTCGCCGTCGCCCAGAAGCTTGCAGAGCGAGCCGGCGATGCGGGTCACCAGGGGGAACTCATAGGTGGCGCCCAGGCCCTTCAGGTCGTGGGCGTGGGTGAACAGGCGGTCGATGGTGGCGCGGGTGGCGCCTTCGCTGCGGATCGCCTCGCGGGCGGCCTCGAGCTTGCCCACCTCATCCTGCAGCCATTGGCCGAACTGGGACGCAAGCCCCTTCAGGGCGGCTTCGGCCTTGGCGATCGCTTCGGGATCGATGCGGCCGAAGCGAGGGCCCAGGCGGCCGCGCAGGGCCGTGGGGGCGGCGAAGACCTGGCCTTGGCGCGGAGGGAGCTGGGACATCGCGGACTCTGACGCTAACCTCCGGCCAGTCTGCCCGTGCTTGTTTAACATTGGGTGTTGGCCGGAGCCGCCGCTAGCTCTGGAACTGCTCCGCCAGCACCCGTTCCTCCAGGCTGCGGCCGGCGTCGAACAGCATGACCAGGTCGATGTCGCGCGTCTCGGCGATCTCCACCCGGCGGACCGTGCGCACCTCGTAGTTGTCGGCGACGGCGCTCACGGGGCGCTTCTCGGGCTCTAGCACCTCGATGACCACCCGGGCGGTGTGCGACAGCAGGGCCCCGCGCCAGCGCCTGGGTCGGAAGGCGCTGATCGGGGTAAGGGCCAGCACCTGGGCGGCGATGGGGACGATCGGCCCGTGGGCGGAGAGGTTGTAGGCGGTGGAGCCCGCAGGCGTGGCGACCATCACCCCGTCGCAGACCAGCTCCTCCATCCGCACCTTGCCGTCGATGGAGACCTTCAGCTTGGCGGTCTGGTGGGTCTGACGGAGCAGGGAGACCTCGTTGATGGCCACCGCCTCGTGCACGCCGCCGGCCGCGTCGATCGCGTCCATCCGCAGCGGATGGATTATCGCCTTCTCCGAGGTGGCGATGCGCTCCAGCAGCCCCTCCTCGGCGTAATCGTTCATCAGGAAGCCCACGGAGCCGCGGTTCATGCCGTAGATCGGGCAGGGGGTGCGCAGGTGCGCATGCAGCACCTCCAGCATGAAGCCGTCGCCGCCGAGCGCCACCACCACGTCGGCCTCCTGCGCGGAATGACAGCCGTAGCGGCCCATCAGCCGCTGCATCGCTTCCTGGGCTTCGGGGCGGTCGCTGGCGGCGAAGGCCAGCCGCATCGGGGCGTCGGGCAAGGCGGGCGCCTTTTGCAGGGGGCGCGGACCTCGAGGGATCAGGACCGGCGGACGGGATCCAGAAGGCGGCCCCGCAGCGGTTTTGTCAAATCCCGGGCTCGATGGGGACAGCGACCCGCTTGCGGAAGGCGCGGCCCGCGCCGTCCCGGTCCAGCAGGGTCGCCGCGCCGTTCAGGCTCGCGACCTCGCCCTGCCGCCCGGGCCGATCCTGGTTGAGCGCGCGCACCCGGCCGATCAGGCTGGCCAGGGCGCTGCGATCTACGCCGACGGCCGCGCAGGCCAGGGCCAGGCTCTCAGCTGAATCCTCATCCATGGCTTGGCGCACCTGGTCGGTGGTGAACTCGCCAAGCTCCGCCAGGGCGATGGTGAACAGGGTCAGCTTGCCGTCGCGGAGCGCCCGCATCAGCAGGCCAGGGCGCAGCTGGCCGCCGGACTTCAACTTGGCCACTACCCGGCGGTCCATGCCGGCGCGCTCGTCGGTCTCCAGGCTCGCCCCGTCGCCGGGGGCGCCGCGGGCCTCGCTGACCGCCGCCGACACCGCGGCCTCGAACGCTGGCCCCTCCACCGCAAAGCGCTCACCGAGCGCCTGTCGCAGGGTCTCGCCGACCCAGGCGTAGAGCACGGCGCCGAGGTCGAGCGTCAGGGCCGGATGGTGGGTCAGCGGTGCGCGGAGCGAGACCACGGTCTGGGAAAGGCCCACCAGCCGGTCCATGCCGAGCGGGCTCACCTGCGCGCTGGCGTTGCCGGCCAGGGCGGTGAGCACCTCGGGCGAGGCCTGGTCCAGGATGGCGGTGACCACTGCGGCGCCCAGCTGGGGGCGGCGGGCCACTTCGACCTGGTGGTCCAATGAGGCGTCCACTAGGAGATGGATCAGGTCCCGGTCGCCCAGCACCGGGTTGGCGGCGATCACCGGCCGCGCGATCTCGACCTCGCTGTGGGCCAGCAGAACGACCAGCTCGTGCGGCGCCCAGCTGGCATGGGCCAGCTTCCAGGCCAGGCGCAGGCGGATGTCGTGCTCGACCCGGTCGACGAGCCCCATGAAGACGTCGCGCACCAGCGCCTGGGCCTGCGGCGTCTCGCAGCCGCCGCCTTCGCACAGGTCGGCCAGGGCCAGGAGCAGCCGGTCGCGGTCCGCAGGCGCCGGCGAACGCGCCAGTTCCAGCATCAGGTCGCGGCGGTCTGTGGCGGGGGTGGACAGGTCCAGATCTCGCAAGGGGCGCGCCAGACTGATTCCGGCCCCGTGAAGATGGACTTAAGCGGGCCGAAGGAAAACCGCAGATCCCGTGTTCGGCTGCGAGGCCGTCACATGGGGCCGCCGCTGCTGGCGACCTTCAGATAGGCGATCAGGTCGCGCCGGTCCTCGTCGTCGGGGATGCCGTAGAAGCTCATCTTCGTTCCGGGCACGTAGGTGCGCGGAGACTTAAGCCAGGGGTCCAGGTGTGCGGCGTCCCAGGTCCAGTCCCTGGCCGACAGGGCGGCCGAATAGCTGTAGCCCGCCTTGCTCGACACCTTGCGTCCGAACACGCCGTAGAGGTTCGGCCCGGTCATGTTGGGACCGCCTTGCGTGATGGTATGGCAGGCCCGGCAGAGGTTGAAGTGCAGCCGCCCGTTCTCCAGGTCCGCCTGTCGATAGGCGGGCGGCAGCTGGTCCAGCAGCGCCTGGGCGGCGGGCGAGGGCGCGATCCGCGCGGGAAGGGGACCGGCCGAGGGCGCCTCGGGCGCGGCGCGATGGCAGGCGGCGAGCCCCGGTAACAGGATGGCGGCGACTGCAGAGTGCTTCGATCTCACATCAATCTCCGGCACGGCCGCTGGCGACTCTGCGACCGCCTTTCGCCTATATGGCGGCTTCGACTACGGATGACCGCATGGCGCGCATACTGATCACCTCGGCCCTGCCCTACATCAACGGGATCAAGCACCTGGGCAACCTGGCGGGCTCCATGCTGCCGGCGGACGCCTACGCGCGCTTCCAGCGGGCTCAGGGCCACGAAGTGCTCTACGTCTGCGCCACCGACGAGCACGGGACTCCGGCCGAACTCGCCGCAGCGGCCGCCGGCCAGGACGTCGCCACCTACTGCGTGGAGCAGCATGCGGCGCAGACGGCGATCAGCAAGGCCTACGCGCTGTCCTTCGACTGGTTTGGACGGTCCTCGAGTCCGCAGAACCGCGAGTTGACCCAGCATTTCGCCCACGTGCTGGAACAGAACGGCTATGTGGAGGAGCGCACTGACCGCATGGTCTATTCCCGCGCCGACGGCCGTTTCCTGCCGGACCGCTACGTTGAGGGGACGTGCCCGGTCTGCGCCTTCTCGAAAGCCCGCGGCGACCAGTGCGACAACTGCGGCAGCCTGCTCGACCCCGTGGAGCTGATCGAACCCTACTCAACCATCTCCGGCTCGCGCGACCTGGAGGTGCGCGACACCAACCACCTCTACGTCCGCCAGTCGGTGCTGGCCGACGACATCCGCGCCTGGGTGGACAGCAAGGCCGACTGGCCGATGCTGACGCGGTCCATCGCCTACAAGCACCTGGACGAGGGCCTGATCGACCGCGGGATCACCCGCGACCTCAGCTGGGGCATCCCCGTGGCCTACCAGGGCGTGGCGCGCCCGGGCTTTGAGCACAAGGTGTTCTACGTCTGGTTCGACGCGCCTATCGAGTACATCGGCGCCACGCGGGAGTGGGCGGACGCCACGGGCGCGGACTGGAAGCGCTGGTGGCGGCTGGACGAAGGGGCGGGGGACGTCCGCTATGTCCAGTTCATGGGCAAGGACAACGTGGCCTTCCATAGCGTCAACTTTCCCGCCACGATCCTGGGCTCGGGCGAGCCGTGGAAGACGGTGGATCTGCTGAAGAGCTTCAACTGGCTGAACTGGTACGGGGGCAAGTTCTCCACCAGCCAGGGCCGCGGCGTGTTCATGGACCAGGCGCTTGAGCTGCTGCCCGCCGACGCCTGGCGCTGGTATCTGCTGGCCAACTCGCCGGAGGGGTCCGACACCGCCTTCACCTGGGAGCAATTCGTCACTGCGGTGAACAAGGACCTGGCCGACGTGCTCGGCAATTTCGTCAACCGCATCCTGAAGTTCTGCGAGACCCGCTTCGACGGCGTGACGCCGGAGGGCGGCGATGACGGCCCGCTGGAGACGAAGCTCCACGCTGACCTCGGCGCCCGCTTGGCGGAGCTGACCGCCGCCTTTGAAGCCATCGAAATCCGCAAGTCCGCGCAAGCCTTGCGGGCCATCTGGGTGCTCGGCAACGAGTACTTGGCCGAGGCCGCGCCCTGGACGGCGGTGAAGACCGACCGTGCGCGCGCCGGCGTGGTGGTGCGAACGGCCCTGAACCTGGCTGCCCTGTTCGCCCGCCTGTCGGCGCCCTTCATCCCCACCAGCGCCGGGGTGATTGCAGCAGCGCTGGGGCAGGGTGAGCCGAGCGCGTGGTCGTGTGGAGACGTGGCGACGGATTTGTCGCGCGTCGAGCCTGGAACGCCGGTCCGAGCGCCCGAGGTGCTGTTCCGCAAGATCGACGACGCTCTGCTCGCCGAGTGGGTGGCGCGGTTCGGCAGCGCTTGAAGCTACGGTTGAGACGTAGATGAACCGTGGCTGCTATCATGCAAGATCCACGGGGGCGCCCGCAAAGCCGTGATGGCCGCGTTCAGCCTGCCGCCCGCCCTGCGCGCGGTGGGCTGGCGGGCGACGGCGGTGATGGGGGCCGCGGCGGCGGCCGGGTTCGCCACCATGGGGCGGTGAGGCGCGTCTGAGCGGTTCGTCTTTCCTCCCTCCGAGGTCAGGAGAACGCCCTTAAGCTTCGGTAAGTCTTCGCGGCGCAGAAAGGGGTCGGGTCTCGTCGGAGCCTGGACGCGGTGACGATCAGCGTTTCTTCCAGCATCCTGCTGTCCTACCTGCAGGTGCGCACGGGCCAGACGGGGACGAACACCACCGCCTCCACCTCCGCAACCCTGGCGGCCAAGGCGCCGACGGCGCCCTGGAACACCACCGCCACCACCACCACGGCCTCCACCTCGGCGTTGGGGTCGTCGACCGGCGCCAGCAGCTCCACGAATGCGATAGTGGAGCAGATCCTGGCCGGTAAGATCATCGTCGATCCCACCTCGGCTAAGCTGTCTCAGACCACCTCCAGCACCGCCGCCAACACCGACTACCAGAACCTGTTCGCCCTCTATCAGGGCCGGGCCGGGATCGCCGAGCTGTGGCTGTGGGAGGACTGCTTCGCCGAGGGCGGCCTGACCACCGCGGCCGCCGCCACGACCACGACCTCCGCCCAATTGGCCCTTATCCAGAAGGCCTTCACCAGTGGGCTCGGCCAAGTGCGCGCGTTCGTGGGCAGCGCCCCGTTCAAAGAGTTCGCGGTCTCCGACGGTACGATCAGCGCCAGCGACACCACCAGCGTGGGCGTTCAGCAGTCGAGCGACGCCTACGACACCAAGCCCCTGGTGAAGGGGTCTGCAGGCGATGTGGTGTCGGCGCTGCAGGGCAGCGTCGCGTTCAGCATGACCGCTTCCAACCTGCAGGGGCAGGCCACCACCGTCCAGTTCGATCTCGACGACATGGGCGCCACCCCCCGCACGCTCAGCAACGTCACAAGCTATCTGAACGGTCAGCTCGCCGCGGCTGGGCTGAAGACCCGGTTCGCCGACAACCTGATCCCGGGCACGCCCGCGGTGACCACCACCAGCGCCGGCGTCACCACCACCGTCACCGCCGCGACGCCCGACCAGTACGGCCTGCAGATCAACGGCACGCCCAACGAGCTGCTGTCCTTTTCCGCGGCCGCCACCACGCCGGCCGTCTACATCGCCCAGACCTCCTACGATCCCGCCGCCACCTCCGCCACCAGCACGACGACGACCACTAACACCTCGACGACCACCACCTCCACCAGCGGCACGTCGAGCACCGCGGCGGCGACCACCTCGCAGTTCGTCAAGCTGGACCAGCCGGGGGGGAGCGGCGACCCCACCGTCCGCGGCTTCACCGACAGCCTGCCCACGGGCTCGACGGTGAAGGCCACCGCCACCGCGCCCGACGGCTCGGTCTACGTGCTGGCCAATGTCACCTCCACCACCGACGGCCAGACCCTGCAGGGCGACCAGGACGCGGCCCTGTTCAAGTACGACAGCGCCGGCCAGCTGGAATACACCCGAACCCTCGGCTCCGCGGACACGGTGAACGCCACAGCGCTCGCGGTCTCCGCCGATGGCTCCCAGGTGGCCATCGCGGGCTCGGTCATAGGTGGCGCGCTCGACCCCACCGACACCACCCAGGCCGGGTCCACCGTCCAGCAGAGCTTCGTGTCCGTCTACGACGCCACAGGCGACCAGCTGTGGGAGAACAGCCAGGATGGCGACGGCGACAATCAGGCCAACGCGGTGAGCTTCGGCGCCAATAACGCGGTCTACGTGGCGGGCTCCACCATGGGCCGGCTGCCCGGCGCCACCTCGTCGGGCGGCCAGGACGGCTACGTGCAGGGGTTCGCGGTCACCGCCACCACCGACCCGCTGAGCAAGGCGGTCAGCTACTCCGCCAAGTCGTCCTTCGTGCAGGAGTTCGGCACCTCAGGGGTCGACCGGGCCACGGGTGTGGCGGTCAACGGCTCGTCGGTCTACGTATCCAGCGTGGAGAACGGCGACGCGGTGGTGCGCCAGTTCAACGTGACCAGCACCATTAAGACCGGCACGGCGGTCACCGCCGACGGTCCCGGCAAGACCACCACCACCAACCTGACGGCTTCGCTTGCCGTCCGGCAGGACCTGGGCGCGCTGAACGGGGGCAACGTCTCAGGCGTGGCCATCGCCGCCGACGGTTCGGTCCTCGTTGCGGGCTCCACCCATGACGCCGCGCTCAGCGCAGGCGCGATCACCAGCGCCTACAGCGGGAACGGCGACGCCTTTGTGGCCAGACTGGACGCCAATCTGGACCCCGCGGGCTCGGAGAGCCTAGCCTACTACAACACCGGCCAGCCCACGACCGCCAGCGCCCTCACGGTCTCCGGCAGCACCGCCTACATCACCGGCCAGATCAACGGGCAGAGCACCACCACGCCGGCGCTGGGCTACGCCGCCGCCCTCGATCCCACCACGGGCGCGGTGAGCTGGTCCTCCAGCTTCAGTGGCGACAACGGTTCGGCTGCGCCCAGCTCCATTGCAGTGTCCAATAG
>CAXUEN010000019.1:0-16039 GCA_964249945.1 uncultured Caulobacteraceae bacterium
GACTGGGTGGGCGCGCCGGTCACGGCCCTGCCCTGCGCCGCCATCGCCATGGACGACGGCTGGTGCGACGAGCCGCGCGACCGCGCCTACAACCGCCAGGTCAGGCTGCCCTACCCCGCCAGCTGCGAACGCCTGTGGCGGCCCGACCGGCTGTACGACCTGCCCTGCGCGCTCGCCCACCACGACGACCCGCCGCGCCCGGGGCTGGGCTCGGCCATCTTCCTGCACGTGCCGCGGCCGGACTACGGGCCGACGCAGGGCTGCATCGCCTTGGGCCGGGCGGACCTGCAGGGCCTGCTGGCCATGGCGGGCGCCGGCGACGCGCTGCAGGTGGTCGACGCCGCCGGCCCGCCGGTCGCCGACCCTTCGGTCAGCGACCGTTCGGAAGCGCCGGGTTCGGGCCGTCCACCGTCGCGCCCAGATCCGTGACCAGCCCGTCGGCCAGCGAGTAGCACCAGCCGTGCACGCTCAGCCGCGCCCCCACCGCCCAGGCGTCGAGCACGAAGGGGTTGGTGGCGACGCTCTCCACCTGGGCCAGCACGTTGAGCTCGCAGAGCCGGTCCAGCTGCGCGGTCTCGCCGGGCAGCGCCGCCAGCTCCTCCGCCTTGGCCCGGGCCAGGGCGCGGATGGGCGACAGCCAGTGGTCGATGAGGCCGAGCCGCGCGCCCTCGTACGCCGCCCGCACCCCGCCACAGCCATAGTGGCCCACCACAAGGATGTGGCGGACCTCGAGCACCTGCACCGCGTACTGCAGCACCGACAGGAAGTTGGCGTCCTGGGGCGGGGCGAGGTTGGCGACGTTCCTGTGCACGAACATCTCGCCGGGATCGACGCCCACGATCTCGTTGGCCGGCACCCGGCTGTCGGAACAGCCGATCCACAGGTAGGGCGGGCTCTGCTGGGCCACGAGGCGCCTGAAGAAGCCCGGGTCGGCGGACGTCTTGGCTTCGGCCCAGGCGCGGTTGCGGGCCAGCAGGTCTGGGATGTCGGGGTGGCGTGTCTCACACATGGGCTAGGCCTCAGGATACGGTGAAGGCGACTTGACCGGCGCCTTCAATCTCGCCCTCCACCCGGTCGCCCCGCGCCAGGGGGCCGACGCCTTCGGGCGTGCCGGTGAAGATCAGGTCCCCTGGCTCCAGCCGCCAGAGCCTGGACACCTCGGCGATGATCTCCGCCACGCTCCAGATCATGGCGGCGAGCCGTCCGTCTTGGCGGACCTGGCCGTTGACGCTGAGGCGGATGGCGCCGGAGGGCGGCGCGCCCGACGCCGGGCGGATGGCGCTCACGGGCGCCGACATGTCGAAGGCCTTGGCGCTGTCCCAGGGCTGTCCGCCCTTCTTGGCGGCGTTCTGCAGGTCGCGCCGGGTCAGGTCGACCCCGGCCGCATAGCCGTAGACAAGGGAGAGGGCCTGGGCCGGCGCGATGTCGGCGCCCCCGGCCTTCAAGGCCACCACCAGCTCGATCTCGTGGTGGAAGTCCGACGTGCCCGGCGGATAGGCGACACGTCCCCCGGGGGCCACCACGGCGTCCGCGGGCTTGGTGAAGAACAGCGGCGGCTGGTCCTTGGGATCGCCGCCCAGCTCCCGCACGTGGGCGCCGTAGTTGCGGCCCACGCAGAACACGCGTCGGACGGGAAAGACGGCGCTCTCGCCCTGGATCGGCAGGGTGGTGGGGGCGAGCGGCGGGATGGCGAAGTCGGTCATGGCCAATTGACTATCGCGTCCGCCGCAGGGTTTCCACCAGAGGCGAAGCGCGGGTTACCGGCCTTTCACTTGCACGCGAGGCGAGCTCCATTCAGCGTCGCCGCGGGCCAGGGGAACGCACGCATGCTCCAGATCGACGATCTCACCCACGTTTACCCCCACGGCGTGCGGGCGCTGGACGGCGTGACGCTGCAGGCGCCGCGGGGCATGTTCGGCCTGCTGGGGCCGAACGGCGCGGGGAAGTCGACGCTGATGCGCTGCATCGCCACACTGCAGACGCCCACCTCCGGCCACATCCGCTTCGACGACATCGACGTGATCCGGACGCCCGAGCGGCTGCGGGCGACCCTGGGCTACCTGCCCCAGGACTTCGGCGTCTACCCGCGGGTGTCCGCCTACGACATGCTGGACCACATGGCGGTGCTGAAGGGCCTGGCCGAGCCCAAGGCGCGCCGGGCCGAGGTCGAGCGGCTGCTGGAGCAGGTCAACCTCTACGGCGTCCGCAAGAAGGCGCTCGCGGGCTTTTCGGGCGGCATGCGCCAGCGCTTCGGCATCGCCCAGGCCCTGCTCGGCGGCCCCTCGCTCATCATCGTGGACGAGCCCACCGCAGGCCTCGATCCCGAGGAGCGCAACCGCTTTCTCAACCTGCTGGCCGAGATCGGCGAGAACGTGGTGGTGCTGCTCTCCACCCACATCGTGGAGGACGTGTCGGACCTCTGCCAGGCCATGGCCATCATCGCCGGCGGCCGCATCGTGCGCCAAGGCGCTCCGACCGCGCTGGTCGAGGAGCTGGACGGCCGCATCTGGACCAAGACGGTGGACAAGGCCGACATCCCGGGCCTGCGCGAATGCTACCCGCTGATCTCCACCCGCCTGTCGGGCGGCCGCACCGTGGTGCACGTGCTGAGCCCGCACGATCCCGGCGACGGCTTCGCCCACCACCGCGGCGGGCTGGAGGACGTCTACTTCGCCAGCCTCCACGCCTCGCGCCAGGCCCCTTCCCAGAAGGCAGCCTGAGACGATGTTCGCATCCGTCGCGGGCTTTGAACTCCGCTACCAGCTGAAGAACCCGGTGTTCTGGGTGGCGGGCCTGCTATTCTTCTTGCTGACCTTCGGGTCGGTGGCCAGCGACACCATCCAGCTCGGCTCCAGCGCCAACGTGCACGTGAACTCGCCGAGCGCCATCGCCACCACGCACCTGATCTTCAGCATCTTCTTCATGTTCGTCTCAACCGCCTTCGTGGCCAACGTGGTCGTGAGGGACGACGACACCGGCTATGGCCCCATCCTGCAGGCCACACGCCTGCGCAAGTTCGACTACCTGTACGGCCGGTTCCTGGGGGCCTTCGTGGCCGTGGCGCTGTGCTTCCTGTTCATCCCGCTCGCCATGATCGTGGGGTCGGCCATGCCATGGGTGGATGCGGAGAAGGTCGGACCGCTGCGGCTCGACGCCTACGCCTACACCTATGGCGTTCTTGTGCTGCCGACCCTGTTCCTGGTCTCGGCCGGCTTCTTCGCCCTGGCCACGGCCACACGGTCGATGATGGCGACCTATGTGGGCGTGGTCGCCTTCATGATCGTCTACCTGGTCGCCATCGCGCTCGCGGCCAAGCCGCAGTTCCGCACCGCGATGGCCTATGCGGAGCCCTTCGGCACGGCGGCCTTCGGCAACGCCACCCGCTATTGGACCGCCACGGAACGCAATACCCAGCTGGTCCCGCTAGCCGGCCCGCTGCTCTGGAACCGGCTGATCTGGAGCGGGCTGGGCCTGGTGGCGCTGGCCGCCGCCTACCCGCTATTCCGCTTCGAAGCGCCCGCAAGCAAAGTGAAGAGGCGCGAAGCGGAGCGGCAAGGGACGCTGCAGGCGACCTATTTGGGTGTTCCGGCGGGTCCGCGCAGCGGACCCGTCTCGAAAGACGCAGCACCACGCCGCGCCGCCGTCCTGGCCCAGATCCTCGCCCGCACCCGGCTGGACATGGGCCAGGTGTTCAGGAGCCCGGCCTTTTTCGTGCTGCTGGCGCTTGGCCTGTTCAACAGCGGCGCCGGCCTGTGGTTCACCACCACAGACGGCATCTACGGCGACAACATCTTCCCGGTCACCCGCATCCTGATCCAGGTGCTGCGGGGCAGCTTCACCTTCATCCCGCTGGTGGTGTCGATCTATTACGCCGGCGAGCTGGTCTGGCGCGAACGCGACCGCAACACCGACGCCCTGGTGGACGCCACGCCGACCCCGGACTGGGTGTTCGCCGCGCCCAAGATCGTGGCCATCATCGGCGTGCTGTTCGCCATGCTGGCGGTGAGCATCCTCGCCGCCATGGCGGTGCAGGTCATCCGCGGCTTCCCGCAGTTCGAGTTCGGCAAGTACATCGGCTGGTACCTGCTGCCCGAAACCGTCAACGCCGCCCTGGTCGCCGTCTTGGCGGTGTTCCTGCAGACGCTCAGCCCCCACAAGTTTATCGGCTGGGGGCTGATGGTGGTGTTCATCATCTCCACCATCGTGCTCCCCAAGCTGGGCTTCGAGCACAACCTCTATATCTACGGCGGCTCGCCCGACGTGCCCCTGTCGGACATGAACGACCAGGGCATGGCGGGCCTCGCCCGGACCTGGTTCCTGACCTACTGGAGCCTGGTCGCGCTGGGCCTCTGCGTGCTGTCGGCGGTGTTGTGGCGGCGAGGCGCCGACGCCAGCCTGAGGCCCCGCCTGCGCCGCCTGCCCCGCCGCCTGGCAGGGCCTGCGGGCGTTGTGCTGGCGGTGGCGCTGGTCGGCGCGATCGGGGTCGGCGGCTTCATCTACCTCAACACCAACGTCTGGAACCCCTATCGCACTAGGCTGGAGGAAGACCGATTCGACGCAGACTATGAGAAGGCGCTGCTGCCTTATGCGAGCATCCCCCAGCCCAGGGTCACCGACATCAAGCTGAGCGTGGACGTCTTCCCTGATGGCGCTTACGCGCTCACCCGCGGCGTCTACGCCTTCCAAAACAAGACCAAGGCGCCCATCCGCACCCTGCACGTGCGCTTCGACCGCGACCTGAAGGTCCGGGCCCTGTCGGTGGAGGGCGCCCGGCCGCTCAAGACTTACGACCGCTTCAACTACCGCATCTTCGCCTTCGACAGGCCCCTGCTGCCCGGCGAGACCCGTACCCTCAGCTTCGCCGGCCGGCTCGGCCAGCACGGCTTCCGCAACCGCGGCGACGACACCCTGACGCCCGGCGGGTCGGAGCTGGTGGTGCACAACGGCGCCTTCCTGGACAGCTTCGCCATCGCGCCCCTGATCGGCATGGACCAGCTCGGCCTGCTGAAGGACCGCGCCAAGCGGCGCAAGTACCACCTGCCGCCGGACCTTCGGCCGCCGAAGCTCGAGGACGACCGCGCCCGGGCCTTCAACTTCGTCACCCACGGGGCGGACTGGGTGAACACCGACATCACCGTCTCCACCGCGGCCGGCCAGACCCCCATGGCCCCCGGCTATCGCGTCGCCGACCGTACCGCGGGGGGCCGCCACACCGCAGAGTTCAGGAGCGAAGCGCCGATCCTAGACCTCTTCTCGATCCAGTCGGGGCTCTATGCGGTGAAGCGCGTCCCCTACAAGGGCGTGGACCTCACCGTCTATTACGACTCCGCCCATCCCTGGAACGTGGATCGCATGATCCACGCCCTGGAGGTCGGGCTGGACTACGACCAGGCCAACTTCAGCCCCTACCAGTTCCGCCAGGTGCGGATCATGGAGTTCCCCGACTACAGCCAGTTCGCCGAGAGCTTCGCCAACACCATCCCCTATTCAGAGGGCATCGGCTTCATCGTCGATACGGCGGACAAGTCCAAGATCGACATGGTGACCTACGTCACCGCCCACGAGCTCGGCCACCAGTGGTGGGGCCATCAGGTGGCGCCCGCCGACATGCAGGGGAGCGCCATGCTCAGCGAGACCTTCGCCCAGTACAGCGCGCTTATGGCCATGAAGCACCTCTACGGCCCCGACCAGATCCGCAAGTTCCTGAAGTTCGAGCTGGACAGCTACCTGCGCTCGCGCGGCGGCGAGGCGGTGGAGGAGCTGCCGCTGGAGCGAGTGGAGGACCAGGGCTACATCCACTACCGTAAGGGCTCGCTGGTCATGTACCGGCTGCAGGACGAGATCGGCGAGGCCGCGGTGAACCGGGCGCTGCGCCACCTGCTCCACGACTACGCCTTCAAGGGACCGCCCTATCCCGTCAGCAAGGACTTCGTCGCCGACCTCCGCGCCGAGGCCCCCGCCGACAGGCAGCAGCTGATCACCGACCTGTTCCAGAAGATCACCCTGTACGACCTCCGCGCCGTCCACGCCTCGTCGAAGACGCGCGCCGACGGCCGCTACGACGTGACGCTCCAGGTCTCGGCCAAGAAGCTCTACGCCAACGGCCAGGGCAAGGAGACCGAGGCGCCCCTGGACGAGCCCTTCGACATCGGCCTGTTCGACAAGGAGCCCGGCAAGGCCGGCTTCGGCCCAGGTGACATCATCCTGTTCAAGCACCTGGCCGTCCATAGCGGCCGGCGGAGCTTCACCTTCACCGTGGACCGGGCGCCGAAGTTCGCGGGCGTCGACCCCTACAACAAGGCCATCGACAGGAACTCGGACGACAACACGATTCCGGTGAGCTGAGCCGCAACGTCAGCCGGACGGGGGATCAATCGTCCTCAGCCTTCTCCGCCTCCGCCTTGGTCTTGTGCGATACGCCGGGATCTTCTGCGGGAGGCGAGTAGACGGTGAAGAGCTTCAGCGGCTCCGAGCCCTTGTTGATGATGTTGTGCTTGGCGCCCTTGGGGATCACGATCATGTGGTTGGCGGTCACCTTGGTGCTGTGGCCGTCAATCACGGCCGAGCCCTCGCCGGAGACGAAGAAGGTGGTCTGGTCGGCGTCGTGGGCCTCCTCGCCGATGTCGTCGCCGGCCTCGATGTTCATCATGACGATCTGGCAGTTGTCGTCCAGATAGACTTCCTTCTGGTAGAAAATGTTCTTGGTGGTCGTGTCTATCATGTCTTTGTTGAAGATGGCCACGGTCGGCTCCCTGCTACGCTGCACCTGAACCGACGGACACCGGCGAAGGTTCAGAACCGGGCCGCAAAGATCGCGTCCGGCCGGGTCGCCACGCGGGCGGCGATCGGCCCTTGCCTCACATGGCCTTAGCCGCAATCTATCGATCATGAACGCGCTCTCCCCCACGCCTTCCATCCTCGAGACCTCCGAGGTCGACACCGCCGACGCCCTGTCCATCCTGCAATCCGCCCTGCATGGCGCCGACGACGGGGAGCTGTTCCTGGAGCGGTCCGAGAGCGAGATGCTGGTGTTCGACGACGGGCGGCTGAAGTCGGCCAGCTATGACGCCACCGAGGGCTTCGGCCTGCGCGTGGTGGCGGGCGAGAAGGCGGGCTACGCCCATTCCAGCGAGATCAGCGCCGCCGCCATCCGCCGCTCCGCCGACGCCGCCGCCCACGTCCGCCACGGCTACGAGGGCCAGGTCGCCGATGCACCCCGCCAGACCAACGTCAAGCTCTATGGCGAGGAAGACCCCCTCGCCCACCCCGTGTTCGGCGACAAGGCGGCGCTGCTGCAGGAGATCGACGCCTTCGCCCGCGCCCGCGACCCCCGCATCGTCCAGGTCAGCGCTTCCATCGCCGGAGAGCGGCGGGTGGTGGAGATCCTGCGCGCCGACGGACGGTTGCTGCGCGACGCGCGCCCGCTGGCGCGGGTGAACGTCTCGGTGACGGTGGAGCGCGACGGCCGGCGCGAGAATGGCAGCTCCGGCGCCGGCGGCCGCAACAGCTTCCACACCTGGGTCGCGCCCGAGCACTGGCAGGCCCAGGTGGACGAGGCGCTGCGCCAAGCCCTGGTGAACCTGGACGCCGTCGCCTGCCCCGCCGGCGAGATGGACGTGGTGCTGGGCCCCGGCTGGAACGGCGTTCTGCTGCACGAGGCCGTCGGCCACGGGCTGGAAGGCGACTTCAACCGCAAGGGGATCAGCGCCTTTTCGGGCCGGATCGGCGAGCGGGTCGCCGCCCCCGGCGTCACGGTGATCGACGACGGTACGGAGCCCGGCCGCCGCGGCTCGCTGACCATCGACGATGAAGGTACGCCCACCGAACGCACGGTGCTGATCGAGGATGGGGTGCTGGTCGGCTACATGCACGACCGGATGAGCGCGCGACTGATGGGCATGAGCCCCACCGGCAATGCGCGCCGCCAGTCCTACGCGCACATGCCCATGCCGCGGATGACCAACACCGCCATGCTCGGCGGCGGCCACAGCCAAGCGGAGATGATCGCCTCCACCCGGCGCGGCCTCTACTGCGCCAACTTCGGCGGCGGCCAAGTCGATATCACCAACGGCAAGTTCGTCTTCCAGTGCACCGAGGCCTACCTGATCGAGGACGGGAAGATCACCACGCCGGTGAAGGGGGCCACCCTGATCGGCGACGGGCCCACCGCCCTGACCAAGGTGCAGCTGATCGGCGACGACTTCGCCTACGACCCCGGCATCGGCGTCTGCGGGAAGTCCGGCCAGGGCGTGCCGGTGGGCGTGGGCCAGCCTTCGATGAAGCTGAGCGGCCTGACCGTCGGCGGCACCGCCATCGGATAAAGGAAAGGCCGGAGGCCGCCTTCGCAGCTTCCGGCCCTGTGCTGTCCGGACAGGCGGGCGACCGGCCCGCCCGAAGACACTACATGCCCGAACCCATGCTCTGCAGCATGGAGATGTGCTCCTGAACAACGGGAACGATCTTGGCCGCCGTCATTTTGAGGTGGCTGTTCGTACCGTTCTGGGCGTAGTTCTGCTGCACCATCAAGGCCTGCTGGTGCGACTGCATCTGCTGCTGGATGTACATGCTGTCGAAGGCCGGCCCCGATGCGGACTTCAACTGCGCCACCATGTCCTGCTGGTCAGGGCGGAGCGCCGGCGGCGGCATCTTGGGCAGGCCACTCATCATGGCGGCCGCCATCACCTGCTTGGTGCTCTTGGTGTGATCCATGACCATCTTACGTCCGAAGGCGCGGACCTTGGGGCTGGCGCCCATGGTCTCGGCCAGTTTGCCCTCGGTCACCTCGAACTTGTCGCTCTGACCCGCGGCGGTGATGTAGGCGCCGGGCGACTTCGCCATGTCCGCCATCGCGCTCGGCGTCATGGGAGGGGGAGGCGCGGCGTCCTGGGCGCAGACGACGCCGGCGGCTGATAGACTGAGTACTGCGGCCAAGCAGAAAAGTCCGCGGCCCATGGTGTTCTCCTAAATCCATGATGACGAGTAAACTGATGAAACGCCTCTCTGTTCCTCACGACGTCCTGGTCGGAGGCGAAAGCCACTGCGCCCCCGAACGCGGCCGGTGGTCAGCGCTACCGCCCACTGACCACCTGCTCCAGCCGCTCCGCCAGCGCGCCAACGGAG
This sequence comes from uncultured Caulobacteraceae bacterium, assembly GCA_964249945.1. Lineage (GTDB taxonomy): Bacteria > Pseudomonadota > Alphaproteobacteria > Caulobacterales > Caulobacteraceae > CAHJWH01. The sequence continues at coordinate 9,121 of CAXUEN010000019.1, forward strand.
TAGGGCTTCTGCAGCAGCTCGAAGCCGTGGGTGCCTTCCTGGGCCACCACGTGGCTATATCCGCTCGCCAGCAGGATCGGCAGGCTGTGGAAACGCTCGCGCAGCACCCGGGCCATGGCCAAGCCGTCCATGCCCGGCATCATCACGTCGGAGAAGACCGCGTCGAAGCCGCTGGCGTCGGACCCCAGGTGGGCGAAGGCCTCCTCCGCATTTGAGGCCCGGATCGGGCTGTGGCCCAGGTCCGCCAGCATCTCCACGGCGAACTGGCCCACGGCCTCATTGTCCTCCACCACGAGGACCCGGAGGCCCGCGCGGGGCGGGGCGGTGCGCGGCGGCTCCGGCGCCGGCGCGGCAGGGTCGCGCGGCCCTAACGTCTGGGGGAGATAGAGGCGGAAGACAGCGCCCTGGCCCTGCTCCGACAGGACGGTGATCTCGCCCCCCGACTGCTTGGCGAAGCCGAACACCTGGCTGAGCCCCAGGCCTGTGCCCTTGCCGACCTCCTTGGTGGTGTAGAAGGGCTCGAAGATGTTGGGCAGCCGCTCCGCGGGGATGCCGGAGCCGCTGTCGCAGACCGTGACGGCGACGAAGGCGCCGACCGTCCCGGCGTGGCCGCGCACCGAGGGCACGTCGCTCACCGGCTCCACCCGCAAGACTAGTCGCCCCTCGCCCTGCATGGCGTCGCGCCCGTTCACCGCCAGGTTGACCAGGGCGGTCTCAAACTGGCTGACGTCCGCCTTGGCGAAGCACGGGAAGGCCGGCGCCTGGACCTCGATCTCGATGCGGGAGCCGACCAGGGGGCGCACCAGCTCGGCCACGCTCTCCACCTGGGCGCCGACGTCGAACTCCACGGGCGTCAGCGCCTGGCGGCGGGCGAAGGCCAGCAGCTGGCCGGTGAGCTTGGCCGCGCGGTCCACCGTCTGGGAGATGGCGTCGACGTAGCGGAGGCGACGGCCCGGCGCGATGTCGTCGCGCCGCAGGAAGTCCACCGAGGAACGAATGATGGTCAGCAGGTTGTTGAAGTCGTGCGCGACGCCTCCGGTCAGTTGGCCCACCGCCTCCATCTTCTGGGACTGCACCAGCACCGCCTGCATGCGCTCCTTCTCCTCGATCTCGCGCAGCAGGCGCTGGTTGGCGCGGGCGAGGTCGGCGGTCCGCGCCTCGATACGCTGCTCCAAGGTGGCGGCGAACTGGCGGCGCTCCTCCAGGTGCTCGCGCGCCACGTACTGGCGGGTCCGGGCGCGCAGGGCCGAAGCCACGCCCCTCTGCAGCGTCTCCGGATTGATCGGGCGCTCGAAGATGACGATGTTGCCCAGGTCCGCCAGGGCCTGTTGCGCCGCCCCCGGGCGGGGGCCAGCGCGGTGGGCGGCGAGCACGATGATCGGCAGGTCGGACCAGGGCGGCTGATCGCGCAGCCAGCCCGACAGGCCGCCGAGGTCCTGGCCGACCAGGGCCTCCTCCGTCACGATCGCGGCGCCCGCGCCTTCGGCCGCCCGCCGGCCCAGTTCGGCCACGCTGACGCAGGCATGCACCGCACGGTCGCCGAGCGTCTGGGCGATCACGGCGGCGTCCCGTCCGCGCGGCGCCAGGACGAGGACCCGCTGGTCGAGGACGCGCTGGTCGAACTCCGGCCTCACCCGAGCGGCTTCGCGGTGCCGGGTTCACCCGGGAGCATCGCCATCTGGCCCTTGTAGGCCTGCACGCCGGCCATCACCCCCTGGAAGTCGGTGAGCGCCTCGCCCACGCGCACGCCGGTCGGGCCGAGCCTGAACTCCCGGATCGTGCGCTCGTGGGCGCTGGACCGGCTCTTGACCACGGACAGGGCGGTGAGGATCTCGCCCTTGGCCTCAAAGAAACGGAACAGCAGGATGGTGTCGCTGAGATAGCTCAGGTCCACATCGGTGCGCATGTCTCCGACCAGTCCGTGTTGCCCGAGCACGAGAAGGGTCGCCACCCCGAGCTGGTTCAGATAATTCAACAGCTCGTGCATCTGCAGGATCAGGTACTTCTCGCCCGGCATGGCCTGCAGGTAGGCGTTCAGGCTGTCGATGACGACGAAGGCGGCCTCGTCTTCGGTAACCGCCCTGCGCACCCAGCTCGAGAACTCGCCCGGCGAGATCTCGGCCGGATCGATCTGGCGGATGGCCAGACGGCCGCTGTCGATGTGGGGCTGCAGGTCCATCGACATGGCCCTCGCCCGCGCGAGAAGGGTGGTCAGCCCCTCATCGAACAGGAAGTAGGCGCAAGGCTGTCCCCGCTCCAGGGCGCTCAGGATGCAGCGGATCGCGGTGGTGGTCTTGCCGACGCCCGAGGGACCCATCATCAAGGTGTTGGTGCCGGCCGCGATCCCGCCGCCAAGCAGCTTGTCCAGCTCGGACGAGCCCGTAGACAGGAAAGCGGGCGCGAAATCGCGCCGATGCTCGGCCGCGATAAGGCTCGGAAACACCTCGATGCCGCCGGTATCGAGAGCGAAGTCGTGGTAGCCGCCGCGGAATTTGATCCCACGCATCTTCACCACTCGCAGCCGTCGGCGCTGGGCCCCGAAGTCCTGGGCGGTTTGCTCCAGCGTGATCACGCCGTGCGCTATGCTGTGCAGCTGCAGGTCGTTGCGGCTCGAGGTCTGGTCGTCCAGCATCAGGACGGTGCAGGCCCGGTTGGAGAAGAAGTGCTTCAGCGCCAGGATCTGGCGGCGGTAGCGCAAGGGGTTCTGGGCCAGGAGCCGCATCTCCGACAGGCTGTCGAACACCACCCGGCGGGGCCGCTCCGCCTCCACCCGGGCCATGATGGCGCGGGTGGTCTCGCCCAGCTCCACGTCGGAGGGATGAAGGATCGACTGTTCCGCATCCGGCTCCAGTCCGGCCTCGCTGACCAGCTCATGGATCGACAGGCCGTCGAGCGACCAGCCATGGGAGGCCGCCACCGCGCGCAGCTCGACCTCGGTCTCCGACAGGGTGATGTAGAGCCCCTCCTCCCCCAGTTCGCGCCCCTTGAGCAGGAACTGCAGCGCCAGGGTGGTCTTGCCAGCGCCGGGCGTCCCCTCCAGCAGGTAGATGCGCGCCGGGGTGAGCCCGCCCCCTAGGATGTCGTCGAGACCCGGCACGCCCAGGGGCGTCCGATCGGCGTTCTCGGGAACTGGGCGCACGGGCATGCTGTATCCGCTGGGAGGTCTCGCCGCAGCGATCCTGCGGTCGGGGCTGTCGAGGTCAACTCGAAAAGGCCGTGAGGCCCGCTCCGTTCCCGCCCGGCGTGCGGGCCGTCCGCGTCGGCGCCCGTCGTGCTTGCACGCGACCCGGCCGCCTCATCCGCTTGACCCAGCCCCCGCCGTCGCGCCCCATCCAGCCCGGATCGGCGGGCGGCCGTCGTTCCAGCTGTCGGGCACCCGACCCCGGCAGGCGTGACGCCCGCCAGGGTCGCAAGTCAGCCTGCCCCGCCGCTCTGCGACGAAGCGAGCGAGGGGATCAGGCGCTCATGCGGATGTTGCCGTTCATCCCGTTCGGGAAGAACAGGCCGCCAGCCGCGGCCGCTGCGGTGCCGTAGACGATGTTCAGCACCTGGCCGGTCGTACGGTCGTAAGCGATCGTATTGCTGTCCGCGTCGACGATGTTTGAGATCGTCGAGTTGGCCCCGGCGATGCCCTGGTCGTCGTTGTTGGTGCCGTCGAGCTTGGCGCGCAGGGCCGAGATGGCGGCCGTGGCGGTGTAAGGGTTGATCGCCGGGGCCGGTTGCTGAAGTCCCATGGCGTAAAGCGCGGTGCGCACCAGGCCCGAGTGATAGGCCTCCACCGCCAAGATACCGGCGGCGGCGTCGAGATAGGTCTTGTTGGAGATCAGCGGAGCAGCACCGTGATAGGCGGTGACGCCCACGTCCTCGAAGATGTAGGCGCCGAGCAGGAAGGCCTCGTCGCTGGCGTAGGGGTCGAACTCACCCGAGGTGATCAGGCCCGCCGCCATGGCTGCGGTGGTGAAGGCGCCGCCCGGCGACACGTCGAGAGCGGGCTGGGCGACCGCGGACGTCCCAAGGGCCTTACGCAGGAAGGTGACGTGATTGACCTCATCCTTAACGATCTCGTTCGCGTAGGCGATGACCAGCGGCGTGGTCAGGTTGGCCTTGTGGCCCGGCGTTATGGCGCCTTGGGTGCCCGTCCCGGTCATCAGGCTGGAGTCGATCGGATTGCCCGTCGCCGCATAGCTGTAAAAGTTGGCTTCCAGGTATTCGAGATTCAGCGCGAAGTTCAGGATGTCGGCGTCGGAGGGCGATGAACTCTGCGCCGCGGCTGTGGAGTTCGAACTGCCTCCGCAGGCCGTGAGCACCATGGTGCCCGCCGCGCCGGCCGCGACGCCGCCAGCGAGCTTAAAAAAGTCGCGCCGCTCCTCGCGCCGCTTGGCGCGGCGTTCCTGAAGCTCCGCCAAAATCGCGGCATCCGCCGTTGCAGGATGGTCCATCACTCGCTCCTTGTCGGCGCGTCCAGGCGCATGGTCAGCCGGAAGAAACCGGCCCTCTCGCCGCGCCGCGTGATCGATCCACGTCAGCGCGACACCTAAACAATAGTTATAGACAGAAGCGGATCGCGGCTTGCGCAACAGCAGCTGTCAAAGCGTAAATATCCATGTTTTTCCTACACGCACAACGAGTTTATTCGCTGGATTTGAGTGAGATTTGTGCATTTAATAGGAAGGCGGTATTCGTGTTCAGCTAGTTAAACACAAAGTTCCTGTTGTACGCGCCACGGCTGGAACCGGGGTGTGCCCCATTCATTCAGCGGGCGAGGCGGGGAGGCGAGCATGGCGGACATGACCCCTCGATCGCCAGCTTTGACACCTGGCGTCTTCCATGCGGGGCCGGCCGCAACACCAGAGCGGTTCATGCGCGGATTGCCATCGTTCGCTCGCAAGCTCGCGGCCTTCTCGGGTCCAGGCTATCTTGTCGCAGTCGGCTATATGGATCCCGGCAACTGGGCCACCGACATCGCGGGCGGGTCCAGGTTCGGCTACGCCCTGATGCCGGTGATCCTGGTCTCGGGCTTCGCCGCCATGCTCCTGCAGTGGCTGTCCCTGCGGCTCGGCATCGCCAGCGGACTGGACCTGGCGCAGGCCTGCCGCCGACGCTTTCCGCTCCCCGTCGCGCGACTGCTGTGGGTGACGTGCGAGATCGCGATCACCGCCTGCGATCTGGCTGAAGTCATCGGCGCGGCCATCGCCCTAAAGCTGCTGTTCGGGATCCCGCTGGCGGCGGGTGTGGCGCTGACCGCGCTGGACACCCTGCTGATCCTGCTTCTCCAGCGGCGCGGCATGCGCTACATCGAGGCCTTCGTAGTCGCCCTGATGGGGGTGATCGCCGCCTGCTTCGTCTATGAGCTCCTTTCCTGGCGTCCGGGATTCTCGTCGGTGGCGGCGTCCCTGATCCCCTCCCCCGCGACCTTCCGCGATTCGTCCGCACTCTATCTGTCGCTGGGGATCTTCGGCGCGACGGTGATGCCCCACAACCTGTATCTGCATAGCGCGATCGCCCGCGACCGGAGCGCTCTGCTCCCACGTCACGGGAAGGCTGACGCCGTCCGGTTCTCCACCCTCGACTGCTTGGGCGCCCTGGCCGTCGCCCTCCTGATCAACGGCGCGATCCTGGTGCTCGCAGGCACGGCCTTCCACGGCGCCGGCCATGACGGGGTGGCCGACATCCAGGACGCCTATCGCCTGCTCACCCCCACATTCGGCGCGCCGCTGGCGGCGACGCTGTTCGCCATCGCCCTGCTCGCGGCGGGGCAGAACTCGACCCTCACCGGCACCATGGCCGGGCAGGTGGTCATGGAGGGGTTCCTCGAGCTGAAGATCAACCCGGCCCTACGGCGGCTGCTGACCCGTTGTCTGGCGATCCTGCCGGCCCTGGTGGCGACCGAACTGGCGGGGGAGCACGGGGCCGCCCAGCTGCTGGTCTTCAGCCAAGTGGTGCTGAGCCTCCAGCTCGGCTTCGCCGTCGTCCCGCTGATGATGTTCACCAGCGACCGTGACCTCATGGGCGCCTTCGTAAATGGCCCGTTGACCAAGGTGGTCGGCTATGGGCTAGCCGCCGTGATCGTGGGGGTGAACCTCTGGCTTGTCTTGCAGGCCCTTCATGGGTGATCCCTCCAGCGCCAGCGTCCAGGGTCCGGCGACGTCGAAGTCGGCCAGGGCGGCCATCCTGTCCGGCTGCAGCAGGCGCACGACGTCGCCTTCCACGACGAACAGGCCGTCCGTCGCCATGCGCTGCAGGGTGTGGTTGGTATGAGCGACGCTGAAGCCGAGAGCCTGCGCCAGCACCCGCTGTCCGATCGGCAGCGTGAAGGCGTCGCCCTGCGTGAGCCCGACCCGCTCCAGCCGGGTATGGAACTCCAGCAGCAGGTGAGCCAAGCCCGCATAGGCGTCCCGGGCGCCGAGGCGAACCAGTTGGTCCACGAGCAGATGGTGGGCGTGGTCCTCCGCACGCCGGGCCGCCGCGACGACCTCGGGGAACAACAGCCGACCCTCGGGCCCTACGGCGAGCAAAGCCTCGGCCGAGACCGTCGCCAGCCGCGTCAGCGCCGTCAGACGCCAGAACGCATACTCCGGCCGACGCCAGAAGGAGCCGATCACGTCGCCAGGCAGCAGGAAGCCGAAGATCTGTCGCCGACGGCTGTCGTGGGGCCTCATGTAGCAGGCCCAGCCCGAGATCACGATCCGAGGGGCGCCTGCCAGCTGGAGGGTGAGGTCGGCGCCGCGGGGTCTGGTCGCACCACCGCCCGGCGCGCCTTCCAGCAGGGCGAGGCTCGAAGACAGGGGCGCACCGAACGCCGACAGCCGCCGGGCGACGTGGTAGAGGACGCTGGGCGGCTTGTCCGGCCTATCGAGCACTCTCGCGCCCCTCCTCTGCACTGCGGCAAGCTACGACCCACCCCCGTGCCCGGATGCAC
>CAXUEN010000020.1:0-235 GCA_964249945.1 uncultured Caulobacteraceae bacterium
ACCCAGGTCAATCCGCGCACCGACCTCACCTTCGCGCGCGGGCTGCGCGCCATCGCCTACGACCTGCGCGGCCACGGGGAGAGCGACCGGACGCCGGACTACTCGGTGGAGGCCCACGCCGACGACCTCCGCGCGGTGCTGGCCGAGGTCGGCGCGCCGGCGATCCTGGTCGGCGCGTCGCTCGGCGGCGTCACCATGCTCGACGTGCTGGGCGACGAGGCGCGGCCTGCGGCGG
>CAXUEN010000020.1:326-15916 GCA_964249945.1 uncultured Caulobacteraceae bacterium
CCGCATCCCCGCGCGCGGCGCGGACCATATCAACGGCTTCATGGCCGCGACCACCGGCGGCTTCGACAGCCTGGACGACGCCGCCGCGGCGATCAGCAAGTACCTGCCGCACCGGGCCCCGAGGCGCCCGGGCGGCGGCCTGCTGAAGACGCTGGAGCAGCGCGACGACGGCCGTTTCTACTGGCGCTGGGATCCGGCCATGATCGCCGGCCGCGGCCCCATGGACATGGCCGCGTTCGAGCGGAAGATCCGGGCTGATCTTGAGCGCGTGAGCGTTCCCACCCTGATCATCCGCGGAGCCAACAGCGAGATCCTGTCGCGTGAGACCGCCGAGGAGATGCTGCACATCCTGCCGCGGGCCCAGCTGGCCGAGGTCGCGGGCGCCCACCACATGGTCGCCGGCGACGACAACAACGCCTTCATGGCCGCCCTGCTCGCCTTCGTCGACACGCTGGAGCGCTAGGGCGGCAGGCGCCGGAAGGGGGATGGCCTGGACGGACGCGCCCGCGTCTCGAAGGGCGGAACCCCGATCAGACCTCGATCAGCACGGCCCCGGCCTGGCCGCCCCCGGCGCACATGGCGGCGATCCCGAGCCCGCCGCCGCGGCGGTGGAGATCGTGGATCAGCGTGGTCAGCATGCGGCCACCCGACGCCGCGACCGGATGGCCGAGGCTGCACCCGCTGCCGGAGATGTTCACGGTCTCCTCGTCGAGACCCAGGATCTTGCAGGCCGCCACGGGCACGGAGGCGAAGGCCTCGTTGATCTCCCAGAGCGCGATGTCTGACTTGTCGACGCCGGTCCGCGACAGCAGCTTCTCGATCACGTCGATCGCCGCCATGCCCGTGAACTTGGGATCGATGCCGATCGAGGTCCATCCGCGCACCTTGGCCTTCACGTTCAGGCCCTCCGCCCGGGCGGTCTCGTCATCGGTGAGCACCAGGGCGGCCGCGGCGTCGTTCACGCCGCTGGCGTTGCCGGCGGTGATCGAGAAGCCCTCGATCTCCGGATGGATCACCTTCAGCGTCGCCAGCTTCTCCATCGTGCTGTCGCGGCGCGGGTGCTCGTCGACCATGAAGGTCTTGGTGGAGCCGTCGGGCATCAGCGCCTGGACCGGCACGATCTCGTCGGCGAACCGGCCCGCGTCGATGGCGGCCACGGCGCGCGCGTGCGAGCGCACCGCCCAGGCGTCCATCTCCTCGCGGCTCACGCCCGCCTTCCTGGCGGTGCTCCAGCCCACGGTGATCGACATGTCCTTGTAGGGCGCCTCGGGATCGTCCGGGTGGGTCGGCGGGATCCACCAGTCCAGCACCTCTTCGCTGCCCGGCACGGTGTACTGCATGCGCGGCATGGTGGAGCCTGACTGCACGCCCCCGGCGACCACGACCCGCTCCATGCCCGAGACAATCGATCCGGCGGCGATGCCGACCGAAGTCAGGCTGCCCGCGCAATGCCGGTTCAGGGCCATGCCGCCTGCGCGGGTCAGGCCGACCTCCACCGCCGCGTGCCGCGCGATGGCGCCGCCGCCGGCGAGGGACTCGGCGAAGATCACGTCGTCCACGACGTCGGGCGACAGGCCGGAGCGATGGACCGCCTCCTTCAGGACGGTAGCGGCCAGTACCTCGCCCGGCACCTTGGCCAGCGAGCCCTTGCGCGAGGTCCCGATGGCGGTGCGGACCGCACTGACGATGACGGCGCTTGGCATGAGTGACCCTTAGCTGCGAACCTGTGTAAGCTGAGCATCAGCTGGCCTCTATCGGCCAACTCTTCAAGCGCGCCGCAGAGCGCATCGCCCCGGCGGATTCCACCGCCTCCAGCGCAGCGGGCGTCGGACCACCTACAGCGGGACTTCCTCGTCCAGGAAGCGCATCAGCGCGGCGGAGAAGGCGTCGTTCTGGTCGCCCACCAGCATGTGGCCCGCGCCCATCACGGTCTCCACGCGCAGCTGGGGGACCAGCGCGCGGAACGCTTCCACCCCCGCTTCGTCGGTCACCGGGCTGAGTTCGCCCCGGGCGAGCAGGGTCGGGACGCCGAGCCGCACGGCCGCCCCCTCCAGGTAGGGCAGCGCGTCGTCCACCCGCATGCCCTGGTCGCGCTCCATCAGGGCGGGATCCCAGTGCCAGTGCCAGCGGCCCGCATCGTCGACGCGCATGTTGCGCCGCATCGCCTCGCCCGCGCCGGGCCTGACGGGCCGTCCGCGCGACTGCGCCAATTCGCGGGCGGCGGCCTCCGGCGACGCAAACCCCTGAGCCGGCGGACGGAGCGCCGAGAGGACTTCGGTGGCGCCCGCCGCGCTCGACTTCGGCACCGTGTCGATCATCACCAGCCCCGAGGCTACGGACGGGCCTCCGTAGCCCGCCGCCGCCAGCGCGACCTTGCCGCCGAGGGAAGCGCCGACGAGCACGGCCGGACGGCCCAGTCGCTCCGTCACCGCCATCAGGTCGCCCGCCAGCCGCGCGAAGGCGTAGCCGCCGTCCGGAGACCAGCCGCTCTCGCCATGGCCGCGCAGGTCGAGGGGGATGGCCCGCCGGCCGCTGGCGGCGATGTGGTCGGCCGTCCGCCGCCAGCTGTGCCGGGTCTGGCCCATGCCGCCGATCAGCAGCACGGGCAGCCCGTCGTCAGGGCCCACCGCATGGGCGGCGAGGCGGACTCCGTCCGGGGCGACGAAGTCGAGCCTGGTCATCTCCAAGCCCACCTCCGGGTCCGCCCACCGCCGGCTGCGCTCAATCGCCGTTCACGAGCCGGCGCTCCGTCGCCGTGGGCGGCGTGGCCTTCCACGCGTCCGCATGGGCGGTGGTCGCGGCGAGCACCTGGCCCCAGAAGCCGGGGTCGTTGCCGCCGAAGCGGAAGTGGAACTCGGTGGCGGAGCGGAACTCCATGACCTCCACGCCGTCGGGCCCGGCGCGATAGCTGTAGAGATGGTTCGCCGGGACGACGAAGGCGTCGCCCGCCTCCAGCACCGCGCCGCCCAGGTGCGCCTCGCCCGAGATCACGTAGTAGGCGCAGTGCGCGTCGTGGCTGTGGCGCGGCAGCAGGAAGCCGGCCTTGAAGCGCGCATAGGTCAGGCTCATGCCGGTGGCCGCGTCCGCCATGATCAGGCGGGACGTGGCCCCGGCCTCCAGCCCCGCCGCCATGGCCGCGCCCATGCCGGCGACGTCGTCGGCTCCCATGCCCACCACCGGCATCAGCTCGCCGTCCACGCTGCGGGAGTCCTTGGCGCGGTAGATGCGCAAGCGCGCGCGCGGCTTGGCGTCATCCGCGCTCATGCGAAGAAGGCCATCACGCGGTTCTCGATGCTCTCGCGGACCGGGGCGCCGGGGGCTGGCGCCGGATGGTCGAAGGCCGAGTGGAGGCAGCCCATCGGCTGCATGGGGTCGAGGTCGAAGCCCTTGAAGACGAGCACCTGATCGCTCCGCATCTGGGGAAAGCACCACCACCGCTGCAGGGGATTGTGCAGGGCGGTGACGTATTCGATCGGATGGTCGAGGCCCGGCTCGACGAGATGCCCGATCACCATGTCCGCGCGATCGAAGCTCCGCTGGTCGCAGAGGGCGAGCGGCGTGGTCTGCGGGGGCGGCGTGAGGCAGCGCCAGAGGTTATAGCCCCGGGCCGTCTTGAAACGCCCCCGCCAGTCGGCGCCCGCGGCGCGCTCCAGGACGGGCGCGAGGCCGTCGACGCTCTGGTCGAAATGCACGAAGCGCGCGGGGGGAACGTGGGCCGCGTCGTTGCGCGCCGGGTCGGCGCGGCGGCGGAGCACGCCGGGATGGATGAGGCCGACGAAATCGGCGCCGGTGAGCGCTTTCACCATCTCCATGCAGGCCGGCACGTAGACGCGGTCGATCCAGCCGGCGTCGTCCCAGCGCGCATCCGGGAACGGCCGATCGAGCCGCACGAAGCCTTCACGCTCCAGCCGGGGCGCCTCTGCGAGCTTGGAGGCGTCGTCGATCAACACCCGGCGGCCGCCGGTGCGGACCGAGGCCCGCGCAGGATCGAAGTTCGACCACACGCCGCCGTCTGAATGGTCGCGGGCGAAGTTGAGGGTCGCCGAGAGCGTCCCGTCGGCGGTGGCGTCGCCTGCCTCAGCCAGCGCTGCGTTGGTCATGACGATGGCGTCCGCCTGCTCGACCGTCGCTCGCCAAGTCGCCGCGTGGTTACGGCCCCGCTGGGTCGCGACGACGCCGGGCATGCCGTGTTCACAAGCTTCTATTACAGCACGGTGCCGCCTGCGTGGAAGCGAAGGTGGAGGGCCGGCGCGGCTTTAGCGTCACGGCGATGTCGGAGGTGACGTCTCACCCGCTCGTTGGCGGCCGGCCTGGCTGGCTCTACCGTCCGCCCGGAAGGCGTAAAGCGCTGAGCCGGTGACAAGGGGATGTCAAGCGGAACCGATGGCGTCGTAGCCGGCGGCGCGGTCGTAGCCAGCGCCGGCGTCCTGCCCTGTCGGCGGAAGCGGAGCGCCGATGCCCGCTAGGCTGGACGGCCGGCGCGCGCTCGTCACCGGCGCCGCGTCCGGCATAGGCGCCGAGATCGCCCGGCGGTTCGCCGCAGAGGGCGCCAGGGTGGCGGCGCTGGACCTCGATGCGGCGGGCGCCCGCTCGGTGGCGCAGGCTGTCGGCGGATACGCCTTCGCCTGCGACGTCGTCGATTCAGAAGCCGTCGGCCGCGAGGTGGGCGAAGCCGTGGCGTCGCTGGGCGGCCTCGACATCCTGGTCAACGCCGCCGGCGTCCTCGCACGCCAGCCGTTCGAGAGCCTGGAGCCCGAGCTCTGGCGGCGGCTGTTCGAGGTCAACCTGCTCGGGCCCTCGCTGGTGATCCGCGCCGCCCTCCCGGCGCTCCGCGCCGCCGCCGCGGCGGCCATCGTCAACATCGCCTCGCTGAGCGCGCTTCGGCCCTCGCCGGGGACGAGCGCCTATGCCGCCACCAAGGCCGGCCTGCTCATGCTGGGCAAGTGCCTGGCCGAGGAGCTGGCGCCGATCCGGGTCAACGCGATCTGCCCCGGCATCGTGGAGACCCCCATGACCTCGGGCTTCATGGCCGATCCGCAGACCCGCGCCCGCATCGCTGAGGCCAACGCGCTCCACACCCTGGGCCAGCCGCGAGACATCGCCGACGCGGCGCTGTTCCTCGCCGGCGCTGAGGCGCGGTTCATCACCGGCACGCAGGTGGTCATCGACGGCGGCAGCAGCTTCGCCTGACGCGCGGCCGGAGGGAGGAATGGAACGATGATCAAGTACGACAGCGACTGGGTGGTCGAGGCGCCCCGCAACGACATCTGGGCGGTGCTCCACCCGCAGAAGACCTTCGACCGCCGCACCACCACCGTGGTCAGCCCGCGCGTCATCCAGCACGGCGCGACCCGGGTGGAGGTCGTCAACGAGGGCGACGAGGACGGCCAGGGTCTGGTGCGCCGATGCTGGTTCGCCACCCCCTGGTACGTGCCGGCGGTGGGCCGCAGCTGGGAGATCGTGTCGGAGGTCCGGCCGCCCGAGTACCAGCGCTATGACGTGCTGTTCTGCACGCCGCCGCACGCCACGGCGCGGGGCTGGTACAGGCTGGAGGAGATCGGCCAGGGCCGTACCCGCTTCCACTTCCACGAGGAGTACGAGATGGAGGCCCGCTGGCTCGCGCCGCTGATCGAGCGCCGCGTGCACCGGTACTTCTCCAAGGACAACGACCGCATCCTGCGCGGCGTCATCGAGGACGGGCTCCGCGCGAAGAGGGGCGCAGCCGCCCCGTGACCGAGGCGCGCGCGTGACGCTCGGCCCGCTCGAGACGCTGTTCGTCACTGGAGGCGGCGGGGGGATCGGGCTTGCCATCGCGCAGGCATGCGCGGCGGAGGGCCTGAACGTCGTGCTCGCCGACGTCCACCGCGAGCGGCTGGAGACCACGGTCGCCGCATTCAGGGGCCCTGTGCTCGGCGTGGCGATGGACGTGACCCGGATGGACGACTGGGCGCGCGCCCTGGCGCAGGCCGAGGCGCGGTTCGGCGCGGTCGACCTGCTCGTCAACGGGGCGGCGATCGCGCCGAGCATGTCGCCCATCCTCGACATGCCGGTCGAGGACTTCGAGGCGCGCCTCCTCACCAACCTGTCCAGCGTCTTCTACGGCGCGCGCACGTTCGGGCCGGCGATGCGCGCCCGGGGCTACGGCCACATCGTCAACATCGCCTCCGAGGCCGGCCTGGCGCCGATGGCGACGCTCGGCGACTACGGGACGGCCAAGTACGGCGTGGTCGGGTTCAGCGAGATCCTGCGGCTGGAGCTGGCCCCGGCGGGCGTCGGGGTCACCGTAGCGACGCCGGGGCTGACGCGCAGCAACATGACCGGCGGCCTTGGCATGGACACCCACGCCGTCGCCGGGGCGATCGTCGAGGGCGTGCGGACCAACGCCGCCTACGTCGTCACGCACCCGGGGGTGCGCGCCGCCATCGAGCAGCGCTTCGCCGCCCTGCTCGGCGCAATCGGCGAGGCCGCCGAGCCGGGCTACGCACCCGACGCCTGAAGCCACGCCTGGACGGTTCAGCCCTCCGCGGCCCCCTTGTCGTGCGCCAGCACAGCCTTGAGGCCGGGGCGGATGTGCTCGGCCCCGTGCTCCGCCTCGTGCTTGGCGATGGCGGCGGAGATCGCGGCGCGGGTCTGCTCCCCGAACTTCGGGCGGTTGGCCTTGACCCATTCGTAGGATGCGTCGCGGTTGAGGTTGAGCTGCTGGAAACGGGGCATGACGTAGCGCGCGATCAGCTCGTAGCTCTTCTGCATCGCCGCCCAGTCCGCCCAGTTGTGCGCGAACAGCAGGAAGGCGCCGAAGCCGCCGCTCTCCTGCTGCAGCAGCTCGAGGCGCGCGGCCGCATCGTCGGGCGTGCCGACCACCGCCGCGTCGCTGGCGAGGTAGGCCTCCACCGGATCGCCCGCGCCCTCGGGCACGAGCGGCAGGTTGGCCACGTCCTTGAAGTAGGCCAACCACTTGGCGAGGCCGAAGCGGACGTCGGCCACCGCCTGCTCCCGCGTCTCGGCGATGTGCATCTGGCCGACCAGCCGCCAGCGTGCACGGTCCATCACCTGTCCGTGGTCGGCGGCCACCGCCTCGGCGATCGCCCAGTTGGAGGCGAGCGCGTTGAACCCCGCCTTGGAGGTCGCCTGGATGGAGAGCAGGCCCAGCCCGTGCCGCCCCGCCGCCCGCGCGCCGGACGGCGAGATCAGCGAGGCGACCGCGATCTCCACCGACGGCCGCGTCCAGGGCGTCAGCTGCACCCGCGCCTCGTTCAGGGTGAACCAGTCGGTCTGGCGCGTCACCGTCTCGCCGGCCAGCAGCGGCACCAGCACGTCGAGCGCCTCCTCCATACGGTCGCGCTGGCGGGCGACAGGGATGCCCATCATGTGCGCGTCCGAGGAGAGCGCGCCCGGCCCCACGCCGAACATCACCCGCCCGCGCGTCATGTGGTCGAGCTGGGCGATGCGGTCGGCCAGCATCAGCGGGTGATGGTAGGGCAGGGAGGAGACGCCGGTGCCGAGCCGGATCGAGCGGGTCCGCTCGGCGGCGGCGGCGATGAACAGCTCGGGGCTGGCGATGGTCTCGTAGCCCGCCGAGTGGTGCTCGCCGATCCAGGCCTCGTCATAGCCCAGCCGGTCCATGTGCTCGACCAGCGCCATGTCGCGATGCAGGCAGAGCGAGGGGTTCTCGTCCAGCGGATGGTGCGGCGCGATGAAGGCCCCGAAGCGCAGGCGCGGCGGCAGGCTCACACCGGGTCGCGCCCGTATCCCTTGGGGTAGGCCGACAGGTCGCCGGCATAGGCGATCCCGCCCGGCCAGAACTCGGTCCCGCTGATCTTCTTGAAGTAGTGCACCGTGCGCGCGAACGAGCCGGCCTTGGAGCGCGGCTGCATGGCGACCCCGCTCGGGCTCCGGCCCGTTGCGCGGAAGCCGAAGTCGCGCACGGTGAAGGCGAGGTCGTCGGTCTGCTGGGCGGTGAGGATCAGCTGGTCGCCCGGGCAGTAGCGCTTCGGCTCGACCTGTACGTCGGCGAGCATGGCCCGCCGCATGGCCACATGGCCCGGGACGTTGGTCACCTCCGGGCAGTGGGTGTTCTTGTACCACTCCATGTATTCGTCATAGCGGCCGGCCACGTAGTTGCCGATCAGGACGCTGACGCCGGAGAGCGGCTGGTCGCGCCGCCAGTTGGGGCTGCCCTCCCAGTCGGCATAGAGCCGGTAGGTGAACAGCCGCTCGGAGTCGGTGGCCGTCTCGATCATGCCCGCGTCCCGGGCGTCGGCCAGCAGGGGACCCAGCGCCGGGATGTCGATCTCCGGCGTCTCGGAGGAGACGTCGTAGAGGCTGCAGAACCTCCACGGCTGGGCGATGTCGGACATGATCTGCTCTGGCGTCACCTGGTAGCGGTCCGCGCCCTTGAAGCCACGCAGACGTTGGAGCGCCTCGCGATGAGGGCCGTCGAACCAGGCGGCGTAGTCGGCCTCCCTGGCCAGCGGCGTGTTGTGGAGGTGGATCGTCGTGTAGAGCGCCATGCGCGTCCGGTCCTCTCTTTCTGTCGCCCGCTGTTGTAGCAGCCTGGCGCCCGCCGCCGGCGCCAGATCATATCGCCGGGATGCTACTTGCCGGGCAGGCGCGCCGGCACGCCCGCGGGCGGCGTCACCGAGGCGCGTGCGCAGCTCATCTGGCCGCCGTCTCGAAGTCGCGAGGCGTCGGCATCCCGGTGTGGGCGGTGAGCCCGCCGTCCACGGGGATCACCGCGCCGGTCATGTAGGAGGCGGCGTCCGATCCCACGAAGGCCAGGACGCGGGCGACCTCGACCGCCGCGCCGGTCCGCGCCATCGGGATGCGCGCGTTCCAGGTGTCGAGGCCGCCCGGGCCCCGGTGCAGGTTCCCCGCCATGACCGTGTCGCTGATCACGCCCGGACAGACCGCGTTCACCCGGATGTTCTCCTGCGCATAGTCCAGCGCCATGGACCGGGAGAGATTGATGATCCCGCCCTTGGCGGCGTTGTAGGGCGCCATGTCGTAGTCGCCGGCCATGCCGCTGATGGAGCA
Source organism: uncultured Caulobacteraceae bacterium (assembly GCA_964249945.1). Classification (GTDB taxonomy): domain Bacteria; phylum Pseudomonadota; class Alphaproteobacteria; order Caulobacterales; family Caulobacteraceae; genus CAHJWH01. Next base: position 9,360 of record CAXUEN010000020.1, read on the forward strand.
GGTGTTGACGATCGACCCGCCGCCGGCGGCGCGCAGGTGCGGGACCACGGCCCGCGACATGAGGTAGGCGGAGGTCAGGTTGACCTCGATGATCCGCCGCCACTGTCCGGGATCCAGGGTGTCGGCCCGCCCGCGCGAGCCTTGTCCGGCGTTGTTGTAGAGGATGTCGATCCGCCCGAAGGCGGCGGCCGCCGTCTCCGCCGCCGCCTGGCAGTCCGCCTCGGAGGTGACATCGCAGCGAACATAGCGCGCCGCCTCCCCGATTTCGTCCGCCATCGCCCGGCCGCCCGCGTCAGAGATGTCGGCGATGACCACCTTGGCCCCGCCCTCGGCCAGGATGCGCGCCAGGGCCGCGCCCATGCCGGCCGCGCCCCCGGTCACAATCGCCACCTTGCCCATGAAATCCAGCTTCATGTCGGGCCTTTCGCCATGGAGTCGAGCCGGTCGGGCTCTCGGGTCCAGCTCCAGCAATCGTACAAGGACCAGGGCGGATCGGTCGTCAGCGATCCTTCATCTGGCCACGCGTGAGCCCTCGCCACGGTACAGGCTTCAGCGCCTCAGGCTCGGCAGATCCAGTGGCGGGCGCCGGCGACCTGGACTTCGTAGGCCACGCCGTCGCCGATCCCCGACGTCACCGGCAGCCCGGCCTCCCGCATGATCGCCGCGGCGGCGTCGGCCTCGACCACCTCCCAGGCCGCCGCATAGACGCCAGACCGCCGGCCGGAGAGGTAGCCGCCCAGTGGGCCCTGGAGGCTGTCCGGCGTGACGATCCGCAGCCGGGCGTCGGCGATGGCGACATCGACGGACCGCGCCGGCTGCGGCCACCGGAGCCGGCCCTCGCCGATCACACGCCCGTCGAGCTGCTCGGTGAAAAAGCGGGTGGTGACCTCGGCGTCGGGAACGACGCAGCAGATGTAGGCCATGCGCCGCGGCCGATCCGTGCGCGACGCCGCCCATTCGCGGTTCCAGCCCGGAAGGTAGTAGGGGTCCTGCGCCACCTCCACGTCGCAGAACTCCAGCAGCACGCCCCCCGCCGAGCGGGGATGAAGCAGGAAGAAGTTGTCGTATTCCGTGGTGATCTCGCAGCCCCCGGCGCGGAGCCGCTCGGCGGCCTCCGCCGCATCGGGGACGGTGAAGGCGAAGGAATGCCAGCCCTCGCCATAACGGGACAGGTAGCGCGCGAAGACCTTGTCCAAGGCGCCGGCGTCGCGGGGCGCCATGGGCTCCAGCATCTGGTCGGCGACATAGACCAGCGCCATGTCGCGGTCCTCGCCCGCGTGGTAGCCCTCCAGGAAGGTCATGCCGCCGAAGGCTTCCAGGTAGGCGAGGCGGGCGGCGTGGACGTCCCGCACCGCCTGGGTGGTGTGGAACAGGCGCTTGATCGGCAGGGGGCGGTCGCTCACGCCGCCGCATCCATCCGCCCGGCCTCGGCGAGCAAAGCGCGGGTCCGCTGCATCAGCAGCCGCGCGCGCTCCAGATGCGACATCCCCTGCTCGGCCAGGGATTTCAGCGGGACCTCCAGCCCGATGACGGTGTGGTCCGGGAGCGCCTTCAGGAACTCCACCACCGGCAGTTCGCCGTCCCCGGGGACTTCGCGCTGGAAGAAGGCGGCGTGCATGTAGTCCTCGTCGGTCATGACCGCGCGGCCGTCGCAGAGCTGGGCGGACATGATGAGCGCGGGATCGTGGCGCGCGATGTCGGCGGGGGTCTCGCCGGCCATGATCAGATGCATGAGATCGACCTGAACGCCGGCGGGGTGGCTGGCGAGGCCGACGAACTTCACTGCATCCGCCAGCGATCGGACCTCCGTCAGCCGGCCAAACTCCAGCACCAGCCCCAAGCCGCCGTTCGCCGCCACTTCGGCCAGGCGGCAGAAACTGTCGGTGGCGCGGGCCGGCTCGGTGTCGAAGATCAGCGTGACGCCGCGCCGGGCGCCGATGTGGACGCCGAGATCGACCAGGCGCGCATACTCGTCCCAGTCCATCCGCGGCTTGACCACCAGCCCGTCCAGGTTGCTGACGACCACGCCCCGCTCGCGCAGGCGCGTGATCATCGCCTCCGTTGGTCCGTCGCCGACGGTCAGCCTGTGCGCCTGGGCACGGGGGCTGCCACCGGTGAACGGACTGATGGCGTCGAAGCCGGCGTCGGCCGCAACGTCGACCAGCTCGGTCGGGGAGACGCCGACGACAGTGAGATGATCCAGCGAGATGAGCGGCATCGGACGGCCTCCTGCGCAGATCGCCCGCAGATCAGGTCGCGGAGGTCCGGTCCATGCTGTCGCCCATCATCGCGCGCATGTCGATCTGGCCGGTCATCACCGAGCCCAGGAAGCCCAGGTCGACGTTCAGCGCCAGCCCGCTGATGTAGCTCGCCGCGTCGCTGCCGAGAAAGATCAGCGGATAGGCCTGCTCGGCCGGGGTCGAGCGCCGCCCGCTCGGCTGGGCCGCCGCTTCAAGCACCGAGGCCGGCGTCACCTTCTCGATGTCCTTCATCATGGGGCTGTCGGTCGGCCCGGGAAGGGTGCAGTTGATGCGGATGCCGCGCTTGACCAGGTCGTAGCAGCGCAGCAGCGTCCAGCAGATCAGCACCTCCTTGGAGAAGCCGTAGCCTTCCAGCACAGTATCGGCATGGCTCTCGCACCAGGCGACCGCGCTGGCGTAGTCGGGCTGGGCGATGAACTCCATCAAGACTGGGATGCGCTGCGTCCAGCCCAGCCCGCCGTTGGAGGAGATGGAGGTGACCGAACCGCCCGCCTTCATCAGCGGCAGCACCGTCTCGGTCAGGTGGCGAAGGCCGATGAAGTTCACCTTCATCAGGTCGAGCGGCGGGAAGGTGTGGGCCAGGCCCGCACAGTTGAACAGCGCATCGACGGAGCCGCCGACCTTGGCGACCGCTGCGTCGATCGAGGCCGGCTCGCGCAGGTCGACCTCGGTGAACGAGGCCATGGGGACCTCGGAGCGCTTGTAGTCGAACCCGTGGACCTCGGCCCCGAGCCGCACCAGCTCGCGCGCGGCGGCCTCGCCCATGCCGGAGAAGCAGCCGCTGATGATCACCCGCTTGCCGGTGAAATCCCACACGCTCATGACATGGCTCCTTTGTCTGTCCTGCCTGGCGGGCGACAGGGCATTGTGATCAAGGCAGGCCGGCGATGAACCGCCGGACTTCCTCGTAGACTTCCTGGTCTTCGGGCGCGGTTCCCAGTCCCCCTTCGAACATCGCGCCGAAGCCGCCGTGCGGCATGGCCTCGAAGACGTGGAGGACGGCGGGAACGTCCTGCTTCCTGAGCGCACGATGGAAACGCACCGTGTTCGACAGGAGCAGGTCCCGCGTGCCGCATTGGAGGAAGGTCGGGGAAAAACCCCGAGTGAAATCGCCGAACAGCGGAGACAGGTAAGGATCGGACAGGTCGTGGCCCGCAGCATAGAGTTCGATGGACTCGGTCAGCCGCCCTTTCAGGACCGGGTCGACGCCCATCAGCGTCTCGAAGCTGTCCCCCGACTCGGTCAGGTCGGTCTCAGGCGACAGGAGCACGACCGCCGAGGGGAGGGGCAGCCCTTCGTCGCGCGCGCGCAGGACCAGCGCCGGCGCCAGACTTCCGCCGGCCGAGACTCCCGCCACGACGATATCTCCCGGGACCCATGTCTGGAGCAGGGCGCGGTACGCAGCGACGCAGTCGTCCAGCGCCGCCGGATAAGGAAAGTGCGGCGGCATGCGGTAGTCGAGGCCGATGGTGTGCAGGTGCGCGCCCTCGGCGAAGGCGACCGCCATCGCCCCGCACGTCCGGCCGCCGCCGATGATGAACCCGCCGCCGTGCAGGAAGAGGCAGACGCGGCCGCCACGCCCCCCGGCGACGGCGTGGGGATCGACCTCGAAGGCGGCCACGCCGCCTACCTCCCTGGGCGTCACCGTCGTGCCGGGCGCGGGCGCTGCGATGCTGGCGAACAGCATGTCGTTGACGACGCCGATCATGGCGTCCCAGCCAGCCGTGTCCTGGGGCCGTTCCATGGCGTTGGCCGGCATGGCCACCATCATCGCCAGCTTCTCGCGCGCGGCTTCGCTGATCGAAGAGGGATAGGCGATCTCGCGGCTGGCGATCGTGAGCGGCGGTGGAGTCATGACGCCGCCCTCCTCACCCCGGCCGACTGTAGATGAAGATGTCAGAAGCTGTACCTGAGCTTCGCTCCTACCACGCGCTGTTCGCCGAAGTTCGCGAACTCGACGCCGCTGCTCACGAAGATGCCCGCCACCTGTATCTCATAGGTCTTGTTGGTCACGTTGGTGGCGAAGGCGGAGATGTCGACATTGGATCCACGCACGTGGTTCCAGTTCAGATTCAGATTGAGCGTATAGAAGGAGGGGAGGACGCCCAAGGACGATTGGGAACTGGAGACGGCCGTCTGCGAGCTGGTGTAGCTATAGGTCGCCGCCAGTATGATCTGCCCAAGGCCCGGGTCCAACGGCAGCGTGTAGCTCGGCGTGATCGTACCCCGGTCGTGCGGGGAGTAGATCAGCGGTCCCCCGATATCGGCCGAATAGTTCGCAGTCGCGAACGGCGAGTCGGCCGGCAGGACGACGGGCGGCGCGCTGATCAGCTTCGTCTGAAGATACGCAAAGGATCCATTCAGATTGAAGCCATGGAAGGGCGTGATGCCGGATTCGACTTCGAAGCCGTAGCTTTTCGACTTGGTGGCATTGAGGATGCCATCAGCCTGGGTGAGCGATGTATTTTTGGGGATAAAGACAGCGCTGATCTGCTCGTTATGAAGCGTATTGTAGAAGTAGTCGATATTGAAGAAGCCGCGGAACGGGCCATGAATATCGTACTTCAGCCCCGCCTCATAGGCGTCGATGCTTTCCGGCTGGAAGGTCCGAAATCCGGTGGCGGCGTCCGGAGAAATGCTCCCCTGACGATAACCCCGTGAATACTTGCCGTAGAGCAGGATGTCTTCGATCGGCTTGTAGTCGAGGTCCACGAGCCCCGTCGGCGCCGAACTCTTCGTCGACGTCTTGAGGAGGCAGTTATTGGCGAGACTGGCGTCCGGCTCGATGCAGGACGTGGTCGGCACATTCGGGGTGATGAAGGTGCTGTTGGTTTCCTCGGCAAGGCTCTTCACCCGGTCGGAGGTGTAGCGTACGCCCCCCGTCAACTTCAGCTTGTCGGTGAAGGCGTAGGTCGCCTGACCGTAGAAACCGGCGTTGCGGAACTCGATCTGGGTGAAACGCTGACCGAGGCCGCCGACCGCGGGAACAAGGGCGCCAAAGGCGGCCGGAAGTTCCGCCCGGATAGCCTGGGCTATCGGATCATAGCATTGCAGCGCTGCAACGTTGGTGCAGTTGACGAGCTGCGTCGACTGATTGCCGACATATCCGGCGTTCGGCGTGGACTGCTCGTAATAGGCGCCCGCCTGCCACACGAACTTGTCGCCGCCGATCCTGCCCTGGAACTGCAGTTCCTCGGTGAAGCTCTTCTGGTCGGTGGCGAACTTGCCGGGCGCATCGGTGGTGTCGACGAACTGCAGCCGCGTGCCCGCCAGCGAGCCGGCTGGCACCGCGCCCAGTACGGGCACGGTGATGGTGGTCGGGATTTTGATGTTGGTCGAGAACACGTCGGAGTCGTAGTGCCCCTGCAGGAGCGTGTAGCTGGCGATGTTCTTGACCGTCAGCCAGTCGCGGGCCTGCCATGTCGTGGTGTTGATGGCGCGATACTCATCACGCTCGTTTTCCGGATTGGGCAGGTCCGTGCTGACGGTGTGCGCGCCGCCCCCCTGCTGCGTCGCCGTGGGTCCGCAGACGTTCGAGCCGATAAAGCTGGTCGGATCGCACCCTACCAGCGCATACCCCGACCCCTTATCCTTGGAATGGACGTAGGACAGGATCGTGTAGTTCTCGATGCTGGGCGTAACGTCCCAGACGACGCTGCCCCGCACCGCGTTGTAGTTCCGGTTGTCGAGGTCGGGGCCGAGCCCGACGTTCTTTGTCAGCCCATCGCGAGACTGGTTGTCGAACGCGAGCCGCACGCGGAGATTATCCGAGACCGGCACGTTGACGGCGCCCTGGAGCCCCCTCCAGTCGTAGCTGCCGTACAACCCCTCCACAAAGCCTTCCAGCTTGCCGGTCGGCTTCTGCGGGACGAGCAGCACCGCGCCGCCGGTCGTGTTGCGACCGAACAGGGTGCCCTGCGGGCCCTTCAGGACCTGGACGTTCTGCAGGTCGTAGAAGGACCCCGGGCCGGCGCCGTCGCCCTGCGGGACCGACCCGCCGCTGCGCGGCGCGACCACGTCGGCGAAGTAGACCGCAACCGAGGGCGAGGTGTTGATCTGCTGGGTGAACCCGCGGATGGCGTAGGACGTGTTGTCCCGGCCGGTGACCCCGTTGGTCGACAGAGACGGGGTGTAGAGAGCCAGGTCATCCGGCGTGACGATGTTGCGGTTCGACAGCTGCTGCTGGTTGAACACGGTGATCGAGATCGGAACGTCCTCCAGCCGCTCCTCAACCCGCCGGGCCGTGACGATAACCTCACCCGCTTCGCTTGGCCCACTGTCCACGGCCTTGCGGCT